>NZ_CFDJES010000057.1:17707-18884 GCF_983723665.1 Cobetia sp.
CCCCCATGACGATCGGCTGCAGGGAGTACTGATAGTGGACCTCGGTCAGATACTTCTGCACTTCCTGGAACTTCATCGTGTAGTTGACGATGTCCGGGTTGTCCTGGCCATCGATCACGCCCTGCTGCAGACCGGTGAAGACTTCCGGCCACGACATGCTGATCGGGCTGGCGCCCCAGGCCTGATAGGTGGCGAGCATGATCTTGTTCTGCGGCACACGGATCTTCATGCCTTCAAGGTCTTCCAGCGACGTCACCGGACGCTTGGAGTTGGTCAGATAACGGAAGTTGGAATACAGCCAGCTGACGATGTGGACGCCGGCCTGTTTCTCGGCGATCTGGTTCCATTCATCCGCCAGCGGGCCGGTGGTGGCCTTGACGGCATCCGCATGGCTACGCAGTGCATAGGGCATGGTGAGCGCGCCGAGGCGCGGCGCGTAGGGCGTCAGGTTGCCGACGCCGATCAGCGCGAAGTCCAGCTTGCCGATGCGCGTGTCCTGGATCATGCCGGTCTCGGAGCCCAGCTGACCGCCCGGGAACAACTCCACCTGCATCTCGCCATCGGAAAGGTCCTCGACCAGTTCCTCGAAGCGCTGTGCAAGCGCGCCCTGATCCGAATCCATCGGATCGCCCATGCCGACCTTGAAGGTCTTTGCCTGAGCGGTCGCTGACATCGCCAACATCACTGCGGTTGCCAAGAGAGCTTTATTGAACATTGTTATTACTCCACTGGTTGCGGGTCCGCATGGCCTGTCACCAGGACATGCGGATTGAAGATCATGTGGCTTTCAAAGCGTTATCGTTATGGGTTCACCCCTGTCACGTGCTGCCGCCGGGCATAGTCACGCGACGGTCGAGACAGGTCGTGCACTGTGCAGAGCGTCCTGGATCAAGTCCGCGATGACCTCGCAGTCCTGCACGTCAAAGGTCAGCGGGAGACGCAGATCACACAGCGTCGCCAGCACCCGGTCGGCATTGGGCACTGCACGATGGCTGCCCAGATAGGCCCAGCTGTCGTAGCGGCTGGTGTAATCCTCCGGCAGCGGCTTGCCGTACCATTTCACCGGTAGCCCACGCGCTTCACAGCCTGCGATGAAGGCGGCGATCTGCTCGTGGGAGCACTGCGCCAGCGTGAACTGGATGGAGCTTCCGACGTAGCCTTCCAGCGGGCCACGCAG
>NZ_CFDJES010000058.1:0-3842 GCF_983723665.1 Cobetia sp.
TCGTTGCCTGATCGTCTCAAGTTGTTGATGAGAGGCAGGCATGGCGCTAGATTGGCGACATGAGCAGACAAGAGATCACACGACTCGTGGCGAGCCTCGCCCACGAGGAAGGCATTCGAGAGACCGCAGTGAAGGGCGTGCAGCTCTTTCGCATGACGGAGCCCGTGCGTTGCGCGCCGGCCATCTATGAACCCGCCGTGGTGGTGATCGTCAGCGGTGCCAAGGAGGCGATACTGGACGGCGAGCGGCATGTCTATGACAGCCGTCAGTATCTGTGCTGTCCCATCTCGATGCCGGTCGAGGCGGGCGCCCCCACGGCCTCGCCAGAGACACCGCTGCTGGGCGTCTACCTCTCGCTGGACACGCGGGTAATGACGGAGCTTGCCATCGAGATGGAAAGCGCCGCGGGCCTCGTGCGCAAGCCGGGCAGCGGCCCGTTGCCGCCGGGGCTTGCCCTGGCGCATTGGGACGCCGCCTTCAGCGATGCCTTGTTGCGACTGCTGCAGGTGGCACAGAGCCCCGCCGATGCGGCGATATTGGGAGAAGGGCGGCTGCGGGAGCTTTACTACGCCGTCCTGAAGGGCGAGGCCGGTGAGTCGGCGCGACGCGCCTTCGGTGTGGGCAATGAGATCGCGCGGACAATCGATTACCTCTCCAGCCGACTGGATGAGCCGGTCAGCATTGAAGACATGGCCGGGCGGGTCGGCATGAGTCGCGCCGTCTTCCACCGCAAGTTCAAGCAGGCGACCACGATGTCGCCGATCCAGTTCGTGAAGTCCATGCGCCTCAATACCGCCGCCATGCAGATCGCCAATGGCAAGACCGTCAGCGAGGCGGCCATGGCCGTGGGCTATGTGAGCTCCTCGCAATTCAGTCGCGAATTCAAGCGTCTGTACGGGCAGTCGCCCAAGCAATGGAGTCAGTTCAAATAGCGACACGCCACCAGCGGGGCAAGAAAAAACGGCCATCCGAAAGGAGGCCGTTTTTTCATGGCTGGCGATCATCCTGCGCGCAGGCGCTAGAGCACCGCTTCACTCTCCTCGACACGCTCGAAGAGGATCAGGTGATCGGCCTGGATACGCAGCATGACCTGCTCGCCGGGCTGATAGTCGTGATGGCTGTTGAAGGCCGCCTCGACTTCCCGTCCGGAAGGCAGCGCCAGCCTATAGAGGGTACTGGTACCGGCGAAGGTCGCGCTGAGCACGCGTGCCTTGAGATCGGTGGCTTCCGAATCCCCTTCGGCCAGCACCAGGTCATCCGGGCGCAGCAGCACATCCACCGGCGTGCCGGGCGCATACGGATAGGCACGGTTGCCGCGAATCACGCCCAGCTCCGTGCTCACGCATTCGTTGTCCTTCAGCGTGCCGGGGATGAAATAGCCCTGGCCGATGAAGTTGGCGACGAAGCGCGTGGCGGGTTCGTGATACAGATTGAACGGCGTGTCCCACTGCTGCAGATGACCGCCGTGGATCACGCCGATCTGGTCGGCCATCGCGAAGGCCTCATTCTGATCATGCGTGACCAGCACCGCGCTGATGCCAAGGTGCTTGAGAATCCGCCGCACCTCCTGACTCAGCTGACGACGCAGCTCCACGTCCAGATTCGAGAACGGCTCATCGAGCAGCAGAATGCGCGGCTCCGGCGCCAGCGCGCGGGCCAGGGCCACGCGCTGCTGCTGGCCACCGGACAGCTCATGCGGGAAGCGCTCGCCGAGATGGGCGAGGCCGACCAGCGTCAGCAGCTCCGTCACCTTGTCATTGCGCGCTTCACGGGTCATGCGGCGCACGCCGAAGGCCACGTTGTCCGCCACGCTCAGGTGGGGGAACAGCGCGTAATCCTGAAAGACCATGCCGACATGGCGCTGCTCCGGCGCAGTCAGATGAGTCGCGCTGGACAGCACCTCGCCTTCGAGACGAATCTCGCCCATCGCTACCGGTTCGAAGCCGGCAATCGCGCGCAGCAGCGTGGTCTTGCCGCAGCCGGAGGGGCCGAGCAGGCAGGCAATGTCACCCTTGTTGAGGGAGAAATTGATGTCACGGGTCACGACGGTAGTGTCGTAGCGACATTCCAGCGAATCGATCTGAAGGAGCGGTTGCATGATGGCAGGTCAGTCCGGATGGCGATGAAGGCAGCGGAGCAGGGGAGTGTCCGTCTCGCTTGAGCATACGCGAGCGCCGCCTGCGTGGATGCAGGCGGCGGCAGGGCACCCCTTCGGCTTGCTGGGCGGCGGCTCAGCCTTGAGGCTCAGTCCTGGCGACCCAGCATCAGGAACTCGAGCAGTGCCTTCTGGGCGTGCAGGCGATTGCCCGCTTCCTGCCAGACGACGGCGCGCGGGTCATCCAGCAGACCCATGCTGATCTCTTCGCCGCGGTGTGCCGGCAGGCAGTGCAGGAAGATGACATCGTCGGCGGCCTTGTCGAGCATGGCTTCATCGACCTGGAAACCGGCGAAGTCGGCTTCACGCTTGAGCTGCTCTTCTTCCTGGCCCATGGAGGCCCAGACATCGGTGGTCACCAGGTCCGCGCCCTGCACGGCTTGCTGCGGGTCACGATGGATGCTGACGCGCTGGCCAGCTGCCGCGACGATCTCGCTGTCCGGCTCGTAGCCTTCGGGGCAGCAGATGCGCAGGTTGAAATCGAACTGACGCGCGGCGTTGATCCAGGAATGGCACATGTTGTTGCCATCGCCGATCCAGACCGCTGTCTTGCCCTTCACGGAGCCACGACATTCGGTCCAGGTCATCACGTCGGCCAGCAGCTGGCACGGATGATAGTCATCGGTCAGCGCATTGATGACCGGCACGCTGGAGGCGTCGGCGAAGGCTTCGATATCGGAGTGGGCGAAGGTGCGGATCATCACGCCATCGACCATCTCGGAGAGCACGCGGGCGGTGTCGCCGATCGGCTCGCCACGGCCCAGCTGGGTGTCGCGCGGCGACAGGAACAGCGCATGGCCACCGAATTGCGCCATGGCCGTCTCGAAGGACACGCGGGTACGCGTGGAGGACTTCTCGAAGATCATCGCCAGGGTGCGGTTGGCGAACGGCGTATAGACCGGACCTTCCTTCTTCAGCCCATCCTTGATGGTGATGGCGCGCTTGATGAGGTAGTCGAGTTCTTCCGGAGAAAGGTCAAGCAGGGTCAGAAAGTGCCGGGTGGCCATCGAGCGGGCTCCTGTCAGGGTCTCGGGCAGCACCATCGAAAAGGGCGCCATGCGTCGGAGGGAAGGAAGTCGCCGACGATCACGGCGCCCGGATGGCGCTGCCTGTCAAAAGAGCCATCCTAGCCAGCTCGGCTCGAGCGTGCAACGCTCACGCCGTTATCAGGGCGGCCATGGTGCGCGCTGCAGGGCCGATGCGCGCTGCTGCAGACAGCAATCCACAACTCGGGCACTATCGGGGGCTGAATTCATGGCTTACCCCCAGTAGAATGAGGGAATGACACTCACGGGCCTTGCGCCCACCGTCCGAGGATTGCACATGAGCACTACCATCGAATCGATCGAAAAGCAGATTGGCGAGAACCCGATCCTCCTGTACATGAAGGGCACCCCGCAGCTGCCGCAGTGTGGTTTCTCTGCGCAGACCGTGCAGGCCGTCATGTCCTGCGGCGAGCGTTTCGCCTTCGTCAACATTCTCGACAACCCGGACATCCGCGCCGAGCTGCCGAAATACGCCAACTGGCCGACCTTCCCGCAGCTGTGGGTCAACGGCGAGCTGGTCGGCGGTTGCGACATCGTGGTCGAGATGTACCAGAGCGGCGAACTGGAGCCGCTGATCAAGCAGGCCGCTCAGGAAGCGTCTGCCGAGTGATCGGCATCTTCTGATAGGAGTCGCTCTGATC
>NZ_CFDJES010000058.1:3942-7761 GCF_983723665.1 Cobetia sp.
AAGCTCTGCCAGTCAGGGCGCGGGCGCGTCGAGCGAGGCCGGCACCTCATCATTCATGCCCTGTTCCTTCATCGCCAGGTCCCAGCCGCCCAGGTCCTTGAAGCGGTTGACCATCGCGCAGAACAGCTCCGCGGTGCGTTCGGTGTCATAACGCGCCGAGTGGGCGGAGGCATTGTCGAACTCGATGCCGGCGGCGCGGCAGGCGCGCGCCAGCACTGTCTGGCCATAGACCAGACCCGCAAGCGAAGCGGTATCGAAGCACGAGAACGGGTGGAACGGATTGCGCTTGATACCGCAACGCTCGACCGCCGCGTTCAGGAAGCCCTGATCGAAGGCCGCATTGTGGCCGACCAGCACCGCACGCGTGCAGCCGTGCGCCTTGATGGCCTTGCGCACCGGGCTGAAGATCTCGCCCAGCGCCTGATTCTCGGCCACCGCGACCTGCTTGCGCACCGGGTTGTCGAGATCGATACCGGTGAAATCCAGTGCCGACTGTTCGATGTTGGCGCCCTCGAAGGGGGCCACGTGGAAGGCATAGGTCGCATCCGGCACCATGTTGCCATCGTCGTCCATGGTCAGCGTGACGGCAGCGATCTCGAGCAGTGCATCACCGGCGGCATTGAAACCACCCGTCTCGAGGTCGACCACCACTGGCAGAAAGCCACGGAAGCGCTGTGCCATCTGCGTGCGCTCGCTCGCCTGGGTCATCAAGATCTCCAATCCCGTCATAGCATCTCGTGCTGCGTCGTGCGTATTGCCGACGCTCAAGGTGGCCAATTGTAGCAGGGCGAAAAGGGCGCGTCGCGGCGCTGGCCGCGTGCCGGGGTGTCTCTGGCCCTCCTGGCAGTATCGGTGAGGTGCCAGCCTCGCTATAATCGGCGTCACATCGTGATTCGGGTAGATGAGCGGCTGCGCTTGCGCGGCCTTCGCTCGTCTGGACCGGGCGATCCAACCCCACCTGCGGCCACGGCGTTCATCAGTGGTACGCGGGAACTACAAGCATCAACTCAGGAGTCAAGCATGTCCGACGTGCAAAAGGTCGTTCTCGCCTACTCCGGCGGCCTGGACACTTCAGTCATCGTCAAGTGGCTGCAGGAAACCTACAACTGTGAAGTCGTGACTTTCACAGCTGACCTCGGTCAGGGCGAGGAAGTCGAGCCGGCGCGTGCCAAGGCAGAAGCCCTCGGCGTGAAGGAGATCTACATCGAAGACCTGCGCGAGACCTTCGTCCGCGATTACGTCTTCCCGATGTTCCGTGCCAACGCCATCTATGAAGGCGAGTACCTGCTGGGCACCTCCATCGCACGTCCGCTGATCGCGCGTCGTCTGGTCGAGATCGCCAACGAGACCGGCGCCGACGCCATCTCTCACGGTGCGACCGGCAAGGGCAACGACCAGGTGCGTTTCGAGCTGGGCGCCTACGCGCTGAAGCCGGGCATCCAGGTCATCGCGCCGTGGCGTGAGTGGGACCTGAACTCCCGCGAGAAGTTGATGGAATACTGCGAGCAGCACGGTATCGAAGTCGACTACGCCAAGAACAAGAAGAAGTCTCCGTACTCCATGGACGCGAACCTTCTGCACATCTCCTATGAAGGTGGCGTGCTGGAAGACCCGTGGACCGAGTGCGAAGAAGAGATGTGGCGCTGGAGCGTCAGCCCGGAGCAGGCGCCGAATGACGCGACCTACATCGATCTGACCTACACCAAGGGCGACATCACTGCCATCGACGGCAAGGAAATGGCCGCTCACGAAGTGCTCGAGTACCTGAACAAGGTCGGCGGCGCCAACGGCATCGGCCGTCTCGACATCGTCGAGAACCGTTACGTCGGCATGAAGTCGCGTGGCTGCTACGAAACACCGGGCGGCACCATCATGATGCGTGCTCACCGTGCCATCGAATCCATCACTCTGGACCGCGAAGCGGCCCACCTGAAGGACGAGATGATGCCCAAGTACGCCGAGCTGGTGTACAACGGCTACTGGTGGAGCCCGGAGCGTCGCATGCTGCAGGCGGCCATCGATGAGTCCCAGAAGGTCGTCAACGGCGTCGTGCGTCTCAAGCTCTACAAGGGCAACGTGATCGTCGTCGGCCGTCAGTCCGAAGACTCCTTGTTCGATGCGTCCATCGCGACCTTCGAAGACGATGCGGGCGCCTACGACCAGAAAGATGCTGCCGGCTTCATCAAGCTGAACTCCCTGCGCCTGCGTATCGCGGCCAGCAAGGGACGTGGCATCGAGTAATCTCTGATCCGATAGCCTGATCTCGGAACACCATGACGCCGGCCCCTGCTGCAGCCATTCGCTGCCATAGGGGTCGGCGTCGTGCTATCCGGCTGTCGGTGCCACGTTATCCGGCTGTCGTATCGCGCTTTAGACGGCCAGAGTCAGTCGCGCTGTCGGCTACCAGAGCCGGGCGCGCTTTCGTCTGATGAGGTGCTGCTCATCCAGGGCACGCATGGCGCTCAGGGGCTTTTTTGAGCGCTTTTCTCCCCCGTGAGTGCATGCGATGCTGACAGAAGCCCCTTTTCATTGTCATTTCTGCACGTAGATCGCCGGCGTCTGTCATGGCGGCCGGCCAAGGAAGATGTCTCATGCTGGGTATGCTGAAGAAACTGTTTGCCGCAGGCGAGCCTGCGCCGGTCAAGGAACCGGAAGCCACCGAATACAAGGGCTATCTGATCGTGGCGATGCCGCAGAAGCACGATGGTCAATACCGGGTGTCGGGCGTGATCCGCAAGCCGGTGGAAGGCGGCGAGATGCTGGAGCACCGTTTCGAGCGCTCCGACACCGTGCCGGGCGAAGAGGGCGCCGTGGAGCTGACCCTGCTCAAGGCGAAGCGCACCATCGATGACCTGGGTGACAGCATCTTCGAACGCTGATCCCCCCGAAGCTGACCGCTGCGCACTTGCCCCCACCCTCAGGAGCACGCCCATGATCACGGTTCACCATCTGGAAAACTCGCGCTCGCAGCGCATCCTGTGGCTGCTGGAAGAGTTGAATCTTGAATACCGTCTGCAGACCTATGCCCGCGACAGCAACAGCATGCGCGCGCCCAAGGCGCTGAAGGAGATTCACCCGCTGGGCAAGGCGCCGATCATCACCGACACCACGCTGGCGGGAGAGAATGCCGAGCCGGTGGTGGTCGCCGAGTCCGGTGCGATCATCGAATACCTGATCGATCTGTACGCCGGCCAGGGCAGCGGCAGCACTGCCCATCTGCGCCCGCCCGCCGGCAGCCAGGCCGAGCGTGACTACCGCTTCTGGCTGCACTTCGCCGAAGGCTCGGCGATGTTGCCGCTGATGCTCAGACTGGTGTTCTCGCGTCTCGACAAGCCGCCGGTGCCGTGGCTGGTGCGCCCGATCGCGCGCAAGCTGGCCAAGGGGGTGAATGACAGCTTCATCAGCCCGGAGATCAAGGCGCATCTCGCCTACATGGATACCTGTCTCGAGCATCGCCAGTGGCTTGCCGGCGACTCGCTGACCGGTGCCGATATCCAGATGAGCTTCCCGATCCAGGCGCTCGATGCGCGCCAGGGGCTCAAGAATCACCCGAATATCCAGGAATGGCTGGCCCGCATCCGTCAGCGCGAAGCCTTTCAGCGTGCCGTGGCCAAGGGTGGCGAGCTGGCGCTCTGACGCGCTGATGCTTTTGCGCTCTGAGGTGCTGATGCGCTGATGCTCGGGCGCGCTGCGCAAATATCATATGGCTTGCGCATTTTTGCGCTATTGATGTGATTGAGACTTTCGTCGGGATTCTTTCGGCATTCGGGCTGTCACATCTGGACGTTATATCGATAGGTTCTGTTTTAGGTATCTAAG
>NZ_CFDJES010000058.1:7861-9011 GCF_983723665.1 Cobetia sp.
AGGGAGTCCGCCGTGGTGCCGATGGATAAACAGGATGCAGGACAAGGAGTCGACCGGGGGCCTGGCATGGCACGCAAGAGTCTGCGTGAACAATCACTGGAACAAGCACTCCAGCAGATGGAACGCGACAAGGCTCGCCTTGAACGCCGACTAGCGGGGCTGGAAGAGAAACTGTCGACGACGCTCGACGGTACCGGCCTGCGCCTCTGGCAACTCGAAGTGCCCAGCGGCAAGCTCACCATCTTCAACTATCGCTGGGGGCGCATGCTGGGCTATCAGCCCGGCGAGCTGAACGCCCATTTCGATGTCTGGCGTGAGCACCTGCACCCGGAAGACCGCGACGAAGTGCTCGCCAACCTCAATGATCACCTTGAGGGGCGCACCGAGGTCTATCAGGTCGTGCATCGCATGCTGGCCCGCGACGGCAGCATCACCTGGGTCGCCGATCGCGGGCGGGTGGTCGAGCGCGATGAGCACGGCAATGCCCTGCGCCTGCTGGGCACGCATACCGACATCAGTCATGAGAAGGACTACGAATCGCGCCTCAATGCGCTGGCCAGCACCGATGCCCTGACGGGTCTTGCCAATCGCCAGGCCATCAACAGCTGGCATCAGCGACCGCTGGCCGACGACAGTGCCTTGATCTTCATCGACCTCGACGGCTTCAAGCAGGTCAATGACCAGTTCGGCCATCGTGCCGGCGACGAAGTGCTGGTGCTGGTCGCGCATGGTCTGAACGATGAGCTGCATCGGCTGGGCATCCACCATCATCTCTCGGCGCGTTTCGGCGGCGATGAATTCCTCTTTCAGCTGCCCCGCATGTCACTGCCGCGTGTCGAACATATTGCCCGTCGCTGGCTGGAGCGCTTCGCGCATCCCCTCGAGATCAGCGGTGGCCTCGGCCGCATCGGCCTGAGCATCGGCATCTGCTTCGGGCGCGATGCCGACAATCGCTTCGGGCTGGCGCTGGAACGGGCCGATCAGGCGATGTACCGGGTCAAGCACCACGGCAAGCACGGCTTCAGGGTGCACACGCCGGTGGAGTACTCTTCCTGCGAATACCAGGCCGGCGATTTCCAGGCCTCGAACCTGGAAGCCCCCGCCAGTCGCCTGCCTTCCTGGCTGCACCCACAGCCCGCGCCGACATCAA
>NZ_CFDJES010000058.1:9111-10184 GCF_983723665.1 Cobetia sp.
TACCAAGCCTGCCGATACCGAGCGTGGCGATAGCGTGTCTGCTGATTCCGAGTCTGCCGAGGCCAGGGCCAAGGAGGAAAGGTGACTCGCATGACAAACGAGCCCGCTTCCCGCTGGCTCCCGACATTCCAAGCCCCCCGCACGCGCAGGCGTCGGGGGGCTTTTGTCTTTCAGGCCACCCGACTGATGGGCGTGGCACAACGCTGCAGCGCGAATGCCATCATTTTCTGATATGACTATTGCATCCGGCAAAGTCGCGAACGACGCTGGGGGGAACGGCAAGGCAGGATGAGTCGAGGCCCCTGAGCGTCATGGAAGCGTCGTGGCACAAGACAGGCATGAACGGCGGCCTCAAGTGCCGCCTTTATCAGCAGGGCGAGTGTCCTCAAGGAGAGAAGGATGAGTAGCAGCGAGTCTGGCCGACAGTTCATCAATCAGCCACGCCAGGTCGTCGGCGAGGCGCTGGAAGGCTGCGCACGACTGCGCCACCCGGATGGCAGTGGCGTGCGGCTGTCAGACCCCGCCAGTGGCATGCGCCTGGTGGTACGCGATGACTGGGCGCGTGATCAGGTCGCGCTGATATCCGGTGGCGGCTCGGGGCATGAACCCGCGCACGCAGGCTTCGTCGGCGCGGGCATGCTGACGGCCGCCGTGTGTGGTGAGCTGTTCGCCTCGCCGACGGTGGACGCCGTGCTGGCGGCGATCCGCGAAGTGACTGGTGAGGCCGGGGCCTTGCTGATCGTCAAGAACTACACCGGGGATCGCCTCAACTTCGGGCTGGCCGCCGAGCGGGCGCGTCAGGAAGGCTTCAAGGTCGAGATGGTCATCGTCGCCGATGATGTGGCGCTGCCCGACAACCCGCAGCCGCGCGGGCTGGCCGGCACGCTGCTGGTGCACAAGGTCACCGGTGCGCTGGCGGCCCGCGGGGCGGGCCTCAAGGAAATCACCGCCGTCGCACGGCGCGTCGCCGACAGCTGTTCGACCCTGGGCGTGGCCTTCAATGTCGGCCGCCATCCCGGCAAGCCGCGTGAGCAACGCGCACCGGAACTGGGGCTGGGCATTCACGGCGAGCC
>NZ_CFDJES010000058.1:10284-18703 GCF_983723665.1 Cobetia sp.
GCAAGCCGCGTGAGCAACGCGCACCGGAACTGGGGCTGGGCATTCACGGCGAGCCGGGCGCCATGGCGCTCGAGCTTGGCAGCGACTCGGACACCCACGGCGTGCATGCGGTCATGGACACCGTGGTCACGGCGCTGGTGCAGGGTCATTCGCGCAAGGATGTCGGCGGCGACCTGCCGGCCAGTGGCCATCTGCTGCTGATCAATGATCTGGGCGGTTGCTCGGCGCTGGAGCGCAGCCTGCTGCTGGAAGAAGCGCTGACCCATCCGTCGCTGCAGGCGCTGGGCATTCATGCCGTGGTCGGCCCGCAACCGCTGATGACCTCGCTGGACATGCACGGTTTCTCGCTGACGCTGCTGCCGCTGGATAGCCTGCTGGAAGAGGCGCTGAGCGCCAGCTGCGCGCCGGTCGCCTGGCCGGGCGTGCAGCCGGTGACGCCACTGGCGCACTTCTCGCCGAGTCAGGACGCCGTCAGAACGGCCAGTGATGAGGCCTCGGATGCCAGACGTGCCCAGGCCAAGGCCGACTGCCAGGAGCGTGCCGCCCGTGGCGTGAAATCGCGTGCCGGCCTGCCGGGCGATCCGCAGGTCGAGCAACGCCTGCGCGCGGCACTGGAAATCCTGCTCGCCAGTGAGGCGGACCTTGACCGACTCGATGCCATCAGCGGTGACGGCGATACCGGCAGCACCTTCGCCAGCGGTGCGCGCGCGGTGATCGAGGCGCTGGAAGACTGCGAGCTGGCGTGTGGCGATTCCGGTGAGCTGATGACCACCATCGGCAAGCAGCTGGCCCATGGCATGGGCGGCTCCAGTGGTGTGCTGCTCTCGACGCTGTTCACCGCCGCCGCCACCCGCTGGAAGGAGCAGTCGGACGCGCATGGCCAGGCGCCGCTGGGCCAGCGCTGGCACGACGCCCTGAGTCACGGCGTCGCCCGCATGCAGCACTACGGTGGCGCCTCACGCGGCGATCGCAGCCTGCTGGATGCACTGCTGCCGGCATTGGAGGCACTGCAAGCGTCGGTGCAGTCTGAAAAGCAGGTATCGGTGCAGGGTTATCAGTCAGCCTCGCCGGCCGAGAGCAGGCAGGAGATACGCGCCGGGCGGGTCGACTGGGCCGCGATGGCGCGCGCCGCCCGTCAGGGCGCGGATGCCACCGCCGAGATGGCCAAGGCGCGGGCCGGACGCTCCGCCTACGTGCCTTCCGCCCATCTGGTCGGCAACAGCGACCCGGGTGCGGAAGCTGTGGCGCGTGTCTTCGAAGCGCTGGCCGATGCTGCCGAGGAAGCGGCGGGCTGATGTGATTGACCGGCTGAGCTGGTTGACCCGAATGACTGGTGTCTGAGCGCTCAAGCCCACAAAGCACAAAGCTCATAAAGCCAAAGCCCCATAAAGCAAAAGGCCCGCCCCATGAACCTCGTGTTCAGGGGCGGGCCTTTTTTGCGTCATGCGGCAAGCGATCAGGCGACTTTCTGACGTGTCGGCAGGCGAATCAGACGGGTGGCGATGGCGGTGCCCAGCAGAGTGATGCCCATGCCGGTGAGGATGCGCGCATCGATCACCTCATCGAGCAGCATGTTGCCCCACAGCAGCGCGCTGACCGGTACCAGGAAGGTCACCGAGGTGGTCGCGGTGGCGCCGGCGCTGGCCAGCAGACGGAAGAAGATCAGGAAGGCGAGGCTGGTGCTGAGTACCGCCAGCGCGATGGCGCTGCCCCAGGCTTCCAGGCTGACGCTGGTCGTCGGCCACATCCACAGGCCCGGAATCAGCAACAGCAGGGACGACATCAGTGAGCTGCCCGCGGCCAGTACCGGCGCTGGCAGGTGATTCAGGCGCTGGCGCGAGAAGTTGGAGGCGAAGCCGTAGCAGAAGGTCGCGCCGAGGGCGGCGAGAATGAACCAGCCGTCACCGCCGAGCTGGAAATCGAGGCGATCGCTCGACAGCACATAGACACCGCTGAAGGCCACGGCCAGGCCGAGATACTGCTGCTTCTGGATCGGCGTGGCGAACAGCGCCATGCCCAGCAGCGCGGTGAACAACGGCGTGGTGGCATTGATCAGCGAGGTGAAGCCGGCCTCCAGCTGGGTGGTGGCCAGCGCCAGCAGGCAGAAGGGCAGCGCCTGACTGGTCAGCCCCAGCACCGCAAGCGGGCCCTTGTGCTCCCACAGCATCCTCAGGCGTCCCGCGCCCAGCAGCAGCGGGGCGAGTACCAGCGCGCCGATGCCCATGCGCAGCAGTATCAGCGTGGTCGGGCCGAATTCCGGCGCAGCCACGCGCATGAAGATGAAAGACATGCCCCACAGGGTGGACAGCAGGACAAGACGCAAGGCATCGCTGGCGGACATGGTGTTCTCGACGTGGCGTGTGAAAGGCAGTCCGCTAGGCTAGCCCCTCATGCGCGTCACGGGAAGCACGACCTTGTGCCTGTCGCTCTTCTTTCCCAGTCCCAGCTCCAGCCCGCTGGCCTCAGGCGGAGGGTATCGCACCGCGCTGGATGGCGGCGATATCGCGCGCGGCGCGCTCGAGAGCCGGCAGATGCTTGAGCATGTCCTCGCGCGACTGGCGCATCACCGGCGCCTGGATCGCCACGCCGATGTTGGAAGGCCCATCGGGATTGGGTGCCAGTACCGCGATGCACACCAGACCGGGCAGGAATTCCTCATCATCCAGCGCGAAGCCCTGCTGGCGGACCTGCTCGATCTCGGCCTCGACGGACTCGATGTCGGTCAGGGTATTGCGCGTCATCGCGTTCAGCGGCGTGCCGGTCAGCAGGCGGCGGCGCTGGGCGGGCGGCATCTGGGCCAGAAACAGCTTGCCGCTGGCGGAGCAATGCACCGGCACCCGGGAACCGGGGTGCAGATAGAAGCGCAGCGGGGCCTGGGTCTCGACGCGGTCCAGATACAGCACCTCGCTGCCGGACAGCGCCGTGATGTTGCAGCTCTCGCCGACCTCTTCCATCAGCCGGTTGAGCACGCCGTGGCGTGCGCCCTGCACGGTGTCGTTGAGCAGCAGGTTCTCCGCCAGACGGCGCAGACGGCTGCCCTTGCTGTAATGGCGGTTGTCCGCCTCGCGCTGCAGCATGCCGCTGCCTTCCAGCTGCTGAAGCATGCGGTGCAGCGTCGGCTTGGGCAGGCTGGTCTCTTCCACCAGTCCCTGCAGGGTGAAGAACTGGTCCTTGGCGGCGATCACTTCCAGCAGCGCCAGCAGACGCTGGGCGGGCGTATCGCCTTCTATCTTGCTGCCTTCCTTGCCGGTCTCCCTGTCAGCGTCCTTGCGGTCACGCGGCAGGCTCGCCTGGGGCTGGGTGGCACTGTTCATGGGCTATTCCCTCCTTCAATCCGTGCGCTGGGCAGTGTGGCGCCGAAACGCTCGGCCCGTCAGTGCCTTGCGTTGCTGTGCCTACTTTAACAGTACTCCATTCATCGGAAGAAGTTTCTAAAAAAGGAGTGTTTTTGATCATTTTCCGAAATCGGGCTTGACGGACCGCGCGGCGAGGGCTAATTTTGGTCACATGTTTCGGTAATCGGAACTAAATGTATCAATAAACATAAAATTTAGAGTTGGAGACGCCATGAGCACTCAAGACAGCGCAGACAATCGCAAGGTCGTGCAGGGCAAGCAGAAGATGACCCCTTCCGAGGCCTTCGTGGAAACCATGGTCGCCAATGGCGTCACCGACATGTTCGGCATCATGGGCTCCGCCTTCATGGATGCGATGGACATCTTCGCCCCGGCCGGCATTCGCCTCATTCCGGTGGTGCACGAGCAGGGCGCTGCCCACATGGCCGACGGCTATGCTCGCGTTTCCGGCCGTCACGGCATGGTCATCGGCCAGAACGGCCCGGGCATCTCCAACTGCGTCACCGGCATCGCGGCCGCTTACTGGGCGCACAGCCCGGTGGTCATCGTCACGCCGGAAGCCGGCACCACCGGCATCGGCCTGGGCGGCTTCCAGGAATGCAAGCAGCTGCCGATGTTCCAGGAATTCACCAAGTACCAGGGTCACGTGACGCACCCGTCGCGCATGGCGGAATACACCGGTCGCTGCTTCGACCGCGCCATGTCCGAGATGGGCCCGACCCAGCTCAACATTCCGCGTGACTACTTCTACGGCGAGATCGAATGCGAGATTCCGCTGCCGGCACGTGTCGACCGCGGCCCGGGTGGCAGCAAGAGTCTGGATGAGGCAGCCGAGCTGCTGGCCAGCGCCAAGTTCCCGGTCATCGTTTCCGGTGGTGGTGTGGTGATGGCCGATGGCGTCGAGGAGTGCAAGGCACTGGCAGAGCGTCTCGGCGCGCCGGTGGTCAACAGCTACCAGCACAACGATTCCTTCCCGGCCAGCCACCCGCTGTGGTGTGGTCCGCTCGGTTATCAGGGTTCCAAGGCGGGCATGAAGCTGATCTCCCAGGCCGATGTCGTCATCGCGCTGGGCACACGCCTCGGGCCGTTCGGTACCCTGCCGCAGCACGGCATGGACTACTGGCCGAAGGACGCGAAGATCATCCAGATCGACGCCGACCACAAGATGCTGGGCCTGGTGAAGAAGATCTCCGTCGGCATCTGCGGCGATGCGCGTGAAGCGGCCATCGCCCTGACCGAGCGCCTGTCCGGTCGCAATCTGGAATGCGATGCCTCCAAGGATTCGCGTCTGACCCAGATTCGTGAAGAGAAGGCCGCCTGGGAAGCCGAGCTGGATGCCTGGACCCACGAGAAGGACGCCTTCAGCCTCGACGCCATCGAAGAAGCCAAGGACGAGAAGCCGTTCTCCGGCGGCGAATACCTGCACCCGCGTCAGGTACTGCGCGAGCTGGAAAAGGCCATGCCGGAAGATGTCATGGTCTCCACCGACATCGGCAACATCAATTCCGTGGCTCACAGCTACCTGCGCTTCGATCGTCCGCGCAGCTTCTTCGCCCCGATGAGCTTCGGCAACTGCGGCTACGCGCTGCCGACCATCATGGGTGCCAAGACTGCCGCGCCGGAACGTCCGGCCATCGCCTACGCCGGTGACGGCGCCTGGGGCATGAGCCTGATGGAAATCATGACCGCCGTGCGTCACGACATTCCGGTCACGGCCGTCGTCTTCCACAACCGTCAGTGGGGCGCCGAGAAGAAGAACCAGGTCGAGTTCTACAACCGTCGCTTCGTCGCCGGTGAGCTGGACAACGAAAGCTTCGCCGAGATCGCGCGCTCCATGGGTGCCGAAGGCATCACCGTCGACCGTCTGGAAGACGTGGGCCCGGCCCTCAAGAAGGCCATCGACATGCAGATGAACGAAGGCAAGACCTGCGTCATCGAGGTGATGTGTACTCGCGAACTGGGCGACCCGTTCCGCCGCGACGCCCTCAAGAAGCCGGTGCGTCTGCTCGAGAAGTATCAGGATTACGTGTAACGCCCATCGCTGATCGCGCTGTGCAGGTCATGGATGGCAGCGCGATGAAGCGGGTGTAGCGCGACGCGCAAGCAGGACTGGAACTCTCCCTTGCCCCGGCCATTTCAGATGTCCGGGGCTTTTTGGATGTGTCGGCTGCCTGCAAGGGCAGCGAGGAGACAGACATGAAGGCACTCAACAACATTCTGGCGCGGGCCAAGGCAGACCCGCGCCGTATCGTGCTCTGCGAAGGGCAGGACATGCGGGTGGTGCAGGCGGCGGTGAGCGCGGCGGAGCAGGGCCTGGCGCAGGTGATGGTGGTCGGTGACCCCATCGTCATCGCCGCCACCGCCAGAGAAGCCGGGCTTGAGGATCAGGCGCTGGCACGGCTCGAGCTGATCGACCCCGCCACCTCCGAGCACACCGCCAGGCTTGCCGAGGCGCTGCACGCGCATCGCGCGGCCAAGGGCATGACGGCGGAGCAGGCCGCCGAGAAGATTCGTGATCCGCTGACGTTCGCCAACATGCTGGTGCGCGAAGGGCTGGCGGATGGCTCGGTGGCCGGCGCCGTGCTCACCACTGCCGATGTGGTGCGCACCGCCATTCAACTGCTGGGGCTGGCGCCGGGCAGCAAGCTGGTCTCCAGCTTCTTTCTGATGATGTTGTGCAAGCCGTTCCACAATCTGAAGGGCGGCATGATCTTCTCGGACTGCGGGCTGGTGATCGACCCCGACGCCGAGGAGCTGTCGCAGATCGCGCTGGCCGCCGCCGACAGCGCCCAGGCCTTGCTCGGGGAAGACCCACGGGTGGCGATGCTGTCATTCTCCACCAATGGCAGCGCGCATCACGCCTCGGTGGACAAGGTGGTGCAGGCCGCGCATCGGGTACGCGAGCAACGCCCGGATATCGCCATCGATGAAGACGTGCAGCTCGACGCCGCCATCGTGGCGGAAATCGCCGAGCGCAAGCTGCCCACCTCACGCGTCAAAGGCACCTCCAACGTGCTGGTGTTCCCCAATCTGGAAGCCGGCAATATCGGCTACAAGCTCGCCGAACGCATCGGCGGCGCAGAAGCCATCGGCCCGCTGCTCCAGGGCCTCGCCAAACCCGCCAACGACCTCTCGCGCGGCTGCTCCACCGCCGACATCCTCAATGTCATTGCGGTGACTGTCGTTCAGGCGCAGCAGCGTACCCCGCAAGACTGAATTTCTCTTTCTTTTCCTTCTGTTAGCCGCTCACGGCGGATAGGGCAGGCGAAAGCCTGCCTGAAAATCATCTTATGAAGACTTTAGTGCATAAAATACACATTCTAATCTATAGTAAGTGTCTTTAGGGTAGTGCTATTTGTTTAATGGGAGATGGTGATGAATGGATTCACAAAAGAAGAGCAATATCTGAATTCACTAGGTGGTCGTTCTTTTTTGCAGTTCTGGAGCTGGCCTAATTTATTTAGAGATCAAGGCGACGTTACTAAGCATGGTGATGGTAAGGAAATTTGTGATCTGATTGTTGTTTTTGATAATGACATAATTTTGTTTAGCGATAAAAAGATAAAATTCAACCTCGAAAAAGATGTTGACATTGCTTGGTCGAGGTGGGCTAGGAAAGCTATAGGTGAGTCTGCAAAGCAGTTAGATGGTGCTCGTAGGTGGTTGCAGAAATATCCTGAGCGTATATATATTAATAAGTTGTGCACAAATAAAATTCCTATAAAGATACCTATTGGTGAAGGTGTGGTTTTCCATCATATAGTAGTTTGTCATGGTGTCGAAGAAATTATTAGTAGCTTTAATGTTGACTCTTCATTTATGTTTGATAGTTCTCTTAAAGGTAACGATACATGGAGTAAGGAAAAAGCCATACCTTTTTGTGTTGGGGAGGTCGAACAGGAGCACTTTATACATGTTTTTAATGAATATACGATAGGATTAGTGCTTAAAGAATTCGATACCACAAAAGATTTTATTCATTATTTAGGGCAGAGAGAAGCATTGCTCTCCTTAAATGGGAGAGTAAGAGTTAACTCAGAATCTAGCATTATTAATCTCTATTACAATAGCTTCAATGAAGCTACCAATGAGAGAGCCATAGTCACCAATGAAATGCTTAATAGTGATTGTGTAGTTATAGACGGTGAAGGTATTTCTAATCTTTACGATACTTATTCTTTTAGATATAAGTCTTCAGAGAATAAAGTAAGTTATTTCTGGGACGATATGATTGAGGCTTTTACTTATCATATACTTAACAATAGTGCTGAGTATACTAATTTCATAAGTCATAGTGAAGCTGAGGAGGGTATTCGAGAGTTAGCTAGAAGCAATAGATTTGAGAGGCGAATGTTAGCGGAAACTTTTTTGGAGTTTTATTATAAGGCTGTACCATCAAAGCGTGGTACTAGGCTCATGATAGATCCATATGACTCAACCAAGGCATATCTTTTTTTGCACTTCCCGATATGTTTGCAGCAGACAACAGATATAGAAGATTAAGGCGAGAGTTGCTAGGAGGCTATTGTGCTATTAATTTGTATCTCAATAGAGGGGTTAGTAGAATATATGGTATAGGTTTTAAAACTCGTGAGAATAATGCTAAGCTCACTAGAGATTTTTTTTGGTGAAGGGCAAGATTTTGTTTCTCTCAAAGTAAATGAGCTAGATGCCGATTTCTATAATGAAGCAGAGAAGTTACACGATAGATATGTGGAAGATGGTCTGCTTGCCTCTAGAGAGATATTTAATAGAACTTCAAATGAATTTCCTGAGGCGCGAGAAGTAAAAGTAAGTAAGAAATTAAAAGGTAGCGCACGAAATCATCTTTGCCCATGTGGTAGTGGTTTGAAAGTCAAGAAGTGCTGTGGCATATGATTTAGATGAATGCCGTGGTTAAACAGCAACACTTTTCTCATATAACTTATAGCTTGTTAATTATGTTTCCCATTAGTTTATCCCCTGATGCCGGCACGCTAGCGCCATGTGATAGACGATTTCATCGGCGAGGGCGTTGTCGAGGGTGCGTTCAAGATCGATGATCAGCTGGTTGGGGTAGTAGG
>NZ_CFDJES010000059.1:0-17192 GCF_983723665.1 Cobetia sp.
TCCTTGCTGTTGAAGTCAATTGATTTATTATCAGCCCTGTTGAAGAGGGGACAGTAATGTCGCTTATTGGCGAATCAGACGTCGCCGGTAAAGCGCCAGGTTCTCTTCGCTGCGACGTGCGTCATGTCACGGCCTATCGAGGTCGTCGGGCATGGCCAGGGCAGGCAGACAGCATGCGCAGGAGTCGAGCGACACAAGCGCGATACAAGCACGAGACAAGAGCAGGCCGGGCCTCGCAGATGGGCAGTCAGGCGGGTAGAGGTACCGCTCCAGCGTGCGACACCGGGTACGGCGAAATGCCTCATGAGAAGGCATCAAGTCCCGGGGTCGAGTCTGGGGTCGGGGTCATTGCCGCTGGGTGGTCAGTCAGACCCGAGCTTGCCACAGACGTACAGGATAGTGCGTCAGCTCAGGCAGAGAATGTCAGTAACACATTGTATTAAATGGATTTGATATATTGGACGTGATTGACGAAGCCGTCGGTGCCTTACGCGCCAGCGGCGTGTCCCTTGTCTTGCGGGGCATTGGGCGGTCGCCTCATTCGAGGCCGCGCTACCTGCCGGGTCGGGCAGATGGCGCAGGCGCAACTTGGCGATCGAGCGTTGCACCTCAATCATCGCACCTCTCCATGGAATGCATGCGGGCATGAATTCTCATCCCGTTCTGACGCTGCCGTGCCAGCTGACTCGCCAACGAGATCGTCAGGTCTCGCCTGCTTGAAGGGGCTGCATAAACCTTCCGTCGACAGTGGCTCCTGACAGGTTAAAGCAACGAGTCGCTTGAACAGAAATGTCAATAAAAGTGCAAGAAATAAGTAATCAGTAATGTTGGTGCGATCAATCTTATAAGTATCGGTTAATCAAATGAGTCATGTTGTCTTGATTGATGACAAAGTCGATCAATGCAATATGTTGCATGTGTTAGATGCCTGGTAGTGAATTACTAAAATACTAATAAACGTTCCATTTCGGAGTTCGGTCATGGGCATGTGTCATGGACTCATGCCTGACGTGTGTCCGGGGATATCGCAGGGGTATCGAAGGGCAGGCGTGACCATTCCATGACAGATGACATGTACGCCAACAGGGCGCCGCTATCGGCAGCAGGGGAGAACGCCAGTTCCTCGGGGCGGTAGCGTGCCGAAACAGCGCCTGGCGGTAGCGGTCAGGATCACAGGGGAAGAGACAGGATATGGATATACCGGTCAGAACGACGCTCCGGGCGTTCTCATTTGCCGCCGTGGTATTGGCGATGAGCGGGTGTGCCTTCGCGCCCGGTGGGCACATGGATTATGAAGCCGAGGTCGCGCCGCTGACCGACCAGGTGGAAGTCACGCCGATCACCCCCGGGCTGATCTCCAACTATCGCGCACGCCCCGCCCAGACCGCTCCCGCGCCGCCTGAGCTGGTCGATGACATCAAGCAGTACGTCTACCGCGTGGGCGGCGGCGACATCCTGGCCATCAACCTGAGCACGCCGCTGGACCTGGCTCAGGAAAGCGGTGTGCAGCGTCAGACGGTCGAGGCGCTGACCTACATCGTCCAGCCGGATGGCACGCTGTTCTACCCCTATGTCGGGCGCATCAACATTCGCGACATGACGGTGGATGAAGTGCGCGCCGCGCTGGTCGCGGGGCTGTCCCGTTACATCACCGAGCCGCAGGTCAATGTCTCGGTGGCGCAATTCCGCTCCAAACGCGTCTATCTGAGTGGCGCCGTGACCGAGCCAGGCTTCGTGCCGGTCACGGATGTTCCGCTGACCCTGATCGATGCCATCAGTGCCAGCGGTGGGGTCACGGCACTGGCCAACACCCACAACATCACGCTGACGCGCGACGGCCAGCAGGAGCACCTGAGTCTCTATCAGCTGCTGCAGCAGGGCGACATGCGTCAGAACCGTCTGCTCAAGGATGGCGACGTGATCAATATACCGGTGGCGGAAGACCAGAACGTCTTCGTGCTCGGTCAGGTACTCAAGCCCGGCAACATGCCGGTGGGCAATGAACGTCTGAGCCTCACCGATGCGCTGTCGCGGGCCGGCGGGGTCGATGAGGACCGCGCCAATCCGTCAGGCGTCTTCGTGGTGCGTGAAAATTCGCCGGAGTCCGACAAGCTGGCCACGGTCTTCATTCTCGATATCTCGGATGCGACCTCGCTGATGCTGGGCGCGCGCTTCCCGCTGCAACCGCGTGATGTGGTCTACGTGACCGCCGCACCGGTCAGCCGCTGGAACCGTGTGCTGAGCCAGCTGCTGCCGTCCGTGACCAGTACCGGGGCCTTCGTCTCGGTCATCGATGACATCGAGGATTGAGGTCATGTCCCACTCCCGCATGGCAGGTCGCGTCGCGACCTGCCGTATCACCTGCCTGCCGGGCCTGAATCGTTTACTCAAGGCGGCGTCATGAATCAGTACACCTCTCCCATGCCATCCTCTTCTGCACAGCCTGGCAAGGACACCACGCGCCGACTCGATTTCAGCACCATTCTCGCCTTGCTCTGGCATCGACGCTGGTGGCTGATCGGCAGCACGCTGCTGTTCACCCTCCTGGGCATCTATCTCGTCGGTAGCCAGCAGCGCATCTACCTGGCCGATTCCCTGATCCAGATCGAGGACAAGGGCGGCAGCGCCAGCCTGCTGGGGCCGCTGGCCGGTCAGGCGACCGGCAGCGACGAGAGCAGCACCAGCGATGAGCTGGAAATTCTCGCCTCACGACTGGTATTGGGCCAGGCCGTGGACCGCGAGCGCCTCAATATCGTGGTCTCTCCGGTGCGTTACCCGGTCATCGGTGACTGGCTCTCCAACCGCCATCTGCGCCTGCCGGCCAGTCTCGGCGGGCAGGATTACGCCTGGGGCGATGACACCCTCAAGGTCACCACGCTCGAGCTCGGCGGCCCGTGGCAACAGCAGACGCTGACCCTCGAGGCCCTGGGCGATGAGCGCTACCGCCTGCTGGATGCAGAGGGGCAGGCGATCGTCGATGGCAAGGTGGGCGAGAACGCGCTGGCGGAAGGCATCAAGGTCTTCGTGCGCGAGTTGTCAGCCGAGCCGGGGGCGCGCTTCACGCTGACCAGCATCTCGGACCTGAGCGCCATCAATTCGCTCAAGTCGCGCTTCACCGCCGTGCGCAATGGCACCGACACCGGGGTGGTCACGCTGAGCCTGTCCGGCAGTGACCAGACCGCCATCGTCAACACCCTGGACACCATCACCAATGTCTTCCTGCAGCAGAACATCGAGCGGGAATCCGCCGAGGCGGACAATCAGCTCGGCTTTCTGGGCGACCAGATCCCGACGCTGCGTGGCCAGCTCGATGAGGCCGAATCGGCACTCAACGACTATCGCCGTCGTCGCGACTCGGTCGATCTGACCGCCGAGAGTCAGCAGGTGATGGAGAATCTCGTCGGGCTGGACAATCAGCTGACCGAGATCAAGCTGCGCCTGGCCGAGCTGTCCCGTGCCTACACCAGCGAGCACCCGGCCTATCGGGCGCTGGTGGCACGTCGTGATTCGCTCAATCAGGAGAAGGCGCGCGTGCAGAAGCAGGCCGAGCAGTTGCCGGCCGCCCAGCGCGAGGCGCTCAACCTGAACCGCAATGTCACCGTCAGCCAGGAAATCTATGTCGCGCTGCTCAACAAGCGCGAGGAAGTGCGCCTCAAGAAGGCCGGCACCGTCGGCAACGTGCGCATCCTGGACCCGGCAGTGCTGCAGCCAGTGCCCATCTCGCCGAAGACGTCCCTGATGCTGGCCGTGTTCTGCATGATCGGCCTGATGCTGGGCACGCTGGCCGCGCTGCTGCGTCATGCGATGCGCAAGGGCATCGACACCGCCGAGCAGATCGAGGCGCTGGACCTGCCCGTCTACGCCACGGTGCCGCTGTCGCCGCAGCAGCACAACATGATGCGCCGCGTGCGCCTCAAGGGCGAGAAGGGCGGCCGCGAGATCTATCAGGGGGTGCTGGCCACCTCCCAGCCGTCGGACATCAGTATCGAGGCCCTGCGCAGCCTGCGTACCAGCCTGCACTTCGCCCTACTCGACAATCGCCGCAAGTCGGTGATGTTCACCGGGCCGAGTCCGGGCATCGGTAAGAGCTTCGTCAGCCTCAATCTGGCGGCGGTGAGCGCCGAGGCCGGTCAGCGCGTGCTGCTGATCGATGCCGATATGCGCCGTGGTCACCTGCATCACGCCTTCCAGCGTACCTCCGAGCAGGGCGGTCTGTCGGATGTGCTCAGCGGTGCCAGTCCGCTGGACAGCGTGCTGTATCACTCGCGCATCGACAATCTTGATTTCCTGGGCCGTGGCGTCGCGCCGCCCAACCCGTCGGAGCTGTTGATGCAGCCCAATTTCGCCGAGCTGCTGGAGCAACTCGGTGAGCGTTACGACCTGATCATCATCGACACGCCGCCGGTACTGGCCGTGACCGAAGCGCTGATTATCGGTCGTCACGTCGGCGCCAGTCTGATGGTGGCGCGCTTTGGCATGAACCAGGTGCGCGAACTCGAGCATGCACGCAAGAAGCTCGAGAACAATGGCATTCACGTCAAGGGCGCCATCCTGAATGCCATCGAACCGCAAGCTGGCGACAAGCATGGCTACGGTTATTACAACTACAGCTACGCCTGACATCGTCTCGCTTGGCAGCTCTCATGACGCTTGAATCACGGAGGAGGTAAGCACGATGAGCGGTATACCCTTGTCGATGGAGCACCAGCGGCGTTACTCGCATCACTACGAGCGCTTGCTGGCCAGCAAGCGATTGCAGCTGATCTTCGGGATGCTGGTGGTGGTCATCGCGCCGGCACTGTACCAGGCAGGGTTGAACCAGCTGATGCAGGGTGACACCCACTGGTGGGTGACCAGCGATGATCAGTGGCATGCCCTGCTGGGCACCGGTGTGGCGTACACCCTGTCGGTGACGGCGGTCAATCGCCTGTCGCGCCTGCCGGGCACGCGCTCCTACCTCTATGTCGTGCCGGCGATCGTCATCTCCTATCTGACCTTGATGATGGTGCTGGGCGTGCTGGGGCTTGAGTATTCGCGTCACCAGGTCGGCCTGTCCTTCCTGCTCGCGGTGAGCCTGTGCACGGCCTACTACTACATCGACACCCGACTGCGCCGGATGCGCTTCGCGGTGGTGCCCTACGGCAAGGCGCCGAGTCTGTGCACCCGCCCGGGCGTCGAGTGGCTGTCGTTGCGCGGGCCTGACCTGGTCGGCCTGCCGCGTATCGACGGCGTGGTGGCGGACCTGCGCGGTGAGCTGCCCAGCGAGTGGGAGAGCTTCCTGGCCGACTGCACCATCCACCGTATCCCGGTCTACCACGCGACCCATGCCCACGAGATGATCACCGGTCGCGTGCTGCTGGATCACCTCTACGCCAACGAGTTCGGCTCGCTGACGCCGCGGGAGGACTATGAGGTCATCAAGCGCTGGATGGACTTCACCGTCGCCGCGCTCATGCTGCCGCTGCTGGCGCCGGTCATGTTGCTGACGGCGCTGGCGATCCGCCTCGACAGTCCCGGGCCGGTGATCTTCCGTCAGCCGCGCATGGGCTTTCACTGCCGCCCCTTCACCGTCTACAAGTTCCGCAGCATGTATGACGGCATGAAGGGCGCGGGCTTCACCCAGGAAGGCAGTGATCCACGCATCACGCGAGTCGGGCGCTTCATCCGCAAGTGCCGTCTCGATGAGCTGCCCCAGCTGTTCAATGTGCTCAAGGGCGACATGAGCCTGATCGGCCCGCGCCCCGAGTCGATGAATCTGGCCGACTGGTATCGCAAGGACGTGCCGTTCTTCCACTACCGCCATGTCGTGCGCCCGGGCATCACCGGCTGGGCGCAGGTCGAGCAGGGTTACGCCGCTGAAGTGGAAGGCATGATCCGCAAGCTGGAATACGACTTCTTCTACATCAAGCACTTTTCCTTCTGGCTCGATCTGCTGGTGGTGATCCGCACCATCAAGATCGTGATCAGCGGCAACGGCTCGCGCTGAGCGGGTCTGCACTCTCTGTAGACGTCTGTAGACGAGTGTCTCCGCAGGCGAGTGTGCGGCACTTCTCTGAAACGTGTAGCGAGTCGCTGCCAGAGGAACCCGGCAGCGAACGCGCTGCACCGGCACTCGTCTGCTGTCAGAGCCAACCTTCATCTGATGTACGAAAGGAGTCGATATCATGATTACGGTGACGCGTCCCTACTTCCCGGAGCGGGAGAATTTCGACCTCTATGTGGATTCCATCTTCGAGGGGCGCTGGTTGACCAACCACGGCCCGCTCGAGCAGGAGCTCACTCGGCGTCTGGAAACCTACCTGGGCGTCGAGAACCTGCTGCTGGTCAGCAATGGCACCCTGGCGCTGCAGATCGCCTATCGCGCGCTGGGCATCGCCCAGATGCCGGGCCAGTACGAATCGGCGGAGGTCATCACCACGCCCTTCACCTTCATCGCCACCGCCAGCAGCCTGAAGTGGGAGGGCATGCAGCCGGTCTTCACGGATATTGACCCCGACACCCTGTGTCTGGACCCGGCACGCATCGAGTCGGCCATCACGCCACGCACCCGTGCCATCGTGCCGGTGCACGTGTTCGGCAATGCCTGTGATGTCGAGGCCATCGATGCGCTGGGCGAGGCGCATGATCTGAAGGTCATCTATGACGGTGCCCACGCCTTCGGCGTGACCTATCGCGGCAACAGCCTGCTGTCACATGGCGATGCCAGCACCCTGAGCTTCCACGCCACCAAGCTGTTCCACAGCATCGAAGGCGGCGCGATCATCTTCAAGCGCAAGGAAGACCTGGAACGCGCCCGCAAGTTGATCAACTTCGGCATCACCGGCCCGGAGTGCATCGAGGAACTGGGCATCAACGCCAAGATGAATGAGTTCCAGGCGGCGATGGGGCTGTGCGTGCTGGATGAGATCGAAGGCAATCTGGAGAGCCGGGCGCTGGTCTGGCATGCCTATGCCCAGGCGCTGCGCGGCAATGTCCAGCTGCAGACCCGCCAGACCGGCGCCAGCCTGAATTACGCCTACTTCCCGATCATTCTCGAAAGCGAAAGCATGCTGCTCGAGGTGATGCAGCGTCTGCAGCAGGAAGGCTATCTGGCACGACGTTACTTCTGCCCGTCGCTGGAATCGCTGTCCTTCCTCGGGCGGCCCGCCGCCGAATTGCAGGACGAGGATGTCATCACCCCGCAGATCGTGCATTCCACCGATATCGCCAGTCGTATCCTGTGTCTGCCGCTCTACTCGGGGCTTGAGGTCAGCGAGATCCTCGGGGCGGTGCGCATCATCGTCAATCGCCACGTCAAGGCCGCCTGATCATGAACATCGCGATCATGCAGCCCTATCTGTTCCCGCATATCGGCTATTTCCAGCTGATGCATGCCTGTGACGAGTTTCTCGTCTATGACGATGTCGCCTTCATTCCGCGTGGCTATATCCATCGCAACAATGTGCTGCTGGGCGGCAAGGCGCATCGCTTCACGCTGTCGGTACCCAAGGCGTCGCCCAACCGGTTGATCAGCGAACTCGTCTTCGGCCCGACACCGGACAGCCTGCTGACCACGCTGCATCACGCCTATGCCAAGGCGCCGTATTACGCAGAGGTGATGCCGCTGCTGCAGGCGGTGTTCCAGCATGAAGACCGCCGCATCGGGGCGCTGTGCAAGTACAGCTTCGAGCGGGTGTGTGACTACCTGGGGCTGGAGTGTCGCTTTCTGCTCACCAGTAAGCTTGAGCACGACCGCAGTCTCAAGGCCCAGGACCGTCTGATCGAGATGTCACTGATGCGCGGGGCCGAGGGTTACATCAACAGCATCGGCGGCCGCAAGCTCTACCAGGCGGCGCCCTTTGCGGCCAATGGCATCACGCTGTCATTCCTCGCCAGCCAGCCGAGTGACTACTGCCAGACACCGCTTGATTCGCGTCGCTCGGGGCGTCAGGCGGAGTTCGTCGCCGGCCTGTCGATCATCGATGTGCTGATGTGGTGCTCACCGGGCGAGGTGCGCGACAGACTCGCCGAGTACCAGCTGCTGCCGGAAGACCTGGAGCTGCTGCGTGCCGCGGGCAATGCTGCGGGTGACACGGCGCCTCTGCCGGGGCCGCTGGCGCGCGATGTCTCCTCCCACTCGCAACAGGGGGGCCACGCCTCGTGTCACTGAGCAACAAGACCGCCATCGGCATTCTGTGGAATTTCTCCGATCAGCTATTGCGGCGTGGCATGGCCAGTCTGGTCACGCTGCTGCTGGCGCGGCTGCTGGTGCCGGAAGATTTCGGGTTGCTGGCGATGGTGCTGGTCTTTCTGACCATCGCCTCGGCCATGATGGATTCCGGTCTTCAGCAAGCCATTCTGCGCATGCCGACCCTCGGGCCGCGTGATGCCAGCACCGCCTTCTTCAGCAATATCGCCTTCGGGGTGCTGGCCTACGGCCTGCTGTATGCCAGCGCCCCCCTGATCGCCGACTTCTATGCCGAGCCACGCCTGATCGTGCTGGTGCGTATCGGCGGCATCGTGGTGCTGATCAACTCCTTCGAGGTCATTCAGGGCGCGATGCTCAACCGTGCGCTGGATTTTCGTACGCGCATGAAGGCTGGCATTCCCGGCAGCGTGGTGTCGGGCGGGGTGGCAGTGCTGCTGGGCTGGCTGGGCTTCGGGGTCTGGGCACTGGTGGGGCAGATGTTGACGGCGGCGCTGGTCACTACCGCCCTGATGTGGTGGTGGGGTAGCTGGCGGCCGCGGCTGGAATTCGATGTGGTGTCGTTCAAGGCGATGTTCCGCTTCGGCTACAAGATGTTCCTGTCACGCATGCTGGATGTGCTGTTCGTCAATCTCTATGTGCTGCTGATCGCCAAGCTGTTCTCCGCTTCGGTGGCGGGACTGTTCTTCTTCGCCGAGCGTCTCAAGGAGCTGGTGATCAATCAGCTGGTGACGGCGGTGCAGAACGTGACCTTCCCGGCGCTGGCGAGCATCCAGGCGGATCCCGTACGCCTCAAGAGTGCCTATCGTCAGATCCTGCAGGTCATGGTCTATCTGCTGTTCCCGGCGATGCTGTTGCTGGCGGCGCTGGCCGAGCCGCTGTTCCTGACGCTATTGCCCGAGCGGTGGCTGGCGGCGGTGCCTTATCTGCAGCTGATGTGCATCGCGGCCGTCATGTATCCCCTGAGCACGCTCAATCTCAATGTGCTCAAGGTCAAGGGGCGCTCGGACCTGTTCCTCGGGCTCGAGATCGTCAAGAAGGTATTGATCTGTGCGGTGCTGGCGGTGACCTGGCGCCATGGCGTGATGGCGATCCTGATCGGGCAGATCGTGGTGGCGGTGGTGTCCTACATCCCCAATGCCTGGTTCTCGCGGGAGTTGATCAACTACAGCATCCGCGAGCAGCTGGCCGACTTCCTGCCGGCTCTGCTGCTGGCCAGTGCGGTGGCGGGCACGACCTGGTGGGCCGTGCCTGCGCTGTTGGCCATCTGGCCGGCGCCGGTGGTGCTGGTGGTATCAGGCCTGCTGGCAGGGGCGGCCTATCTGTTGCTGTCCTGCTGGCTGCGCTTCGCGGCCTGGCAGTACGGCGCCGGCTGGATCCAGGAGCGTCTTTCACAACGGAAAGTGGGGAATACTGCATGTTAGAACTGAGTTATGCCCGGGCACTCGCGACGCCCCTCATGGATGGCACACCGCAGTCAGGCCCCTTGCCTGTACCGCCGGCGCCCGCCGAGGAAGCCGCCATCATGGCCGAGTGGGAGGGCGATCTCAGCGCCCCGCGCGTCTCGGTGATGTGCTTCGCCTTCAATCATGGCGACTACATTCGCATGGCACTGGATGGCTTTCTGATGCAGCGCACGCGTTTTCCGTTCGAGATCGTCGTGCATGATGATGTCTCGACGGATGGCACGCGGGAAATCATCGAGGAATATGCGGCCCGTTACCCGAACATCGTGCGGCCGATCCTGCAGGACGTGAACCAGTACTCGCAACATATCTGGCCGATCACCTTCTGTATGCCGGTGATGCGTGGCGACATCATTGCCTATTGCGAAGGCGATGATTACTGGATCAAACCCGACAAGCTGGCCCGTCAGGTCGCCTTGTTCGACGCCTATCCCGAGGCGACGGTCTGCTTCCACCCGGCGCTGGAATTCAATGAAGCCACCGGCGAGCATTCGCTCATCTGCCGCTATGCCGATAGCGTGAAGAAGATCTCTGCCGAGGCGGTGATCGGGCTGCGCGGCGCCTCCATTCCGTCACCGGCCTTCAGCTTCCGACGCGTCGATGCCACCGTCGACGCGATGATGGCGTCCTATCGCGGCGCCCCGATCATGGACTTCTTCCTGCAGTCCTACATGGCACTGCAAGGCGAGACTCTCTATTACGAAGATGCTGCCTGTGTCTATCGCCGCAATGCCAAGGGTTCCTGGACATCGCAGCAGCAGGAAAGCGAGGCCGAACAGCGCTATCAGCGCGACATGATCTCGGCCATCGACGTCTTTCATGCCAATACCCGGCATATGCCGCATTCCGACAGCCTGTATATCCCGCTCTATCACTACTTCAAGCAGTACGTGATGGCGCCCGCGAGCCCCATGCAGCGCCTGGCCAACTTCCGCCAGGGGGTCGCGCTGCTCTCGCACATGGACCGCAGTCGGCTGCTGCGCCTCGTGCGCCAGGATGTGATGACCAAATTGATAGGCACTCGTCGCCGTCGTGTGACATCCGGCAGCGCAGTGCAGAAGCGTAAAAGCGCCTGAATGCCCCCGATTATCGGGGGGGATGAGGGCGAGAGAAGCGTTTGATGACAGGACGTCGTCAATAACATCAAAAAAGCGCTGCAACACACAAAAGCGCGAAGGATATCGGCCTTGGGCCGTCGTGAGTCGCAAGGGGACCGCAACATGAATTATCGCAGTTACGCCGACCTGAGTTCGGATATCGCCAGACAGTTGTCGCGCCTGCAGGCCGGGAATTTTGATCTGATCGTCGGGATCCCGCGCAGTGGAATGGTGCCGGCCTACATGATCAGCGCCATGCTCAATCGGGCCTGCACGGATCTCGATACCTTCATCGCCAACGGCTCGCCCGGCAAGGGAATGACACGCAAGGTCCGGGGGGCAGCGCAGAGTGCCTGGGAAAATCAGCGTGTGCTGCTGGTCGACGACAGTTTCAACAGTGGGGCCTCGCTCAAGGCCTCACTGGCGCGCATTCCGCAAGAATGCCCCTGTGACATCACCACCTGCGTCATCTATGCCAACCCGGCTCCGGTGGTGGGGGTGGACATGTATCTGGTCGAGCTGGAGCACCCGCGTGCCTTCCAGTGGAATCTGTTCCATCACCCGGCGCTGGCCGATAGCTGCCTGGATATCGATGGCGTGCTGTGCCTCGATCCGACGCCTGAGCAGAACGATGACGGCCCGCGCTATCGCGACTTCCTGACCAACGCGGCGCCTCTGCATATCCCGACCTACCGAGTGCACTCGCTGGTCACCAATCGGCTGGAAAAATATCGTCCCGAGACGACCGCCTGGCTGGCCCGGCACGGTGTCGAGTATGACCACCTGATCATGCTCGACCTGCCCAGCAAGGAAGAGCGCCTGCGTCAGAATCGCCATTCGAGTCACAAGGCGGATTACTACCGTGACTCCGGCTGTCGCCTGTTCATCGAAAGCGAGGTGGGGCAGGCCACCAACATCACGCGCATGACCGGCAGGCCCGTCTATTGCGTGGACGCCCACCAGATGATGACTCCCGAGTGGGCCTCGATGTCAGCGCAGAAGAAGGGCCAAGTGCTGGTGTGCACGTTCAAGCGCATGGCGCGCCGGGTCGTGACCTGGTTGCCGGCGCCGCTGGCCCGCCAGGCGCGCAGTGTCTATCAGCGCCTGGCCTGAACGCACCGAAGGAAGTGGGCTGACGTCGATCGCCATGTGCAGATGGCATGGCGGTCATCGTGTATTGACTCGATCAAGCCTGGCTCAAGGCTAACACTGGCGAAGGAGTGGCAATGAAGACGCATCGGATGGCGCTTTTGGTCGTGGCACGGCAGATGACCCTCGAGACTCGCCAGATGCTGGCGTTGGCGGCGGGGCTGACGCGCCAGGGTCACGAGGTGGACCTCATCGTGCCCCAGGCCCATGAGGAGTTGATCGAAGGTCTGGCCCATGGGGTGCGGTTGGTAGAGCTGGGCGTGCACACTGAGTTGACGGGCGTGCTGGCCCTGACGCGCTATCTGGCGCGTCATCGCCCGTGTGTCCTGTTGTCCAGCGGTCTGGAAGCCAACCTTAATGCGCTCAAGGCGCGCCGTCTGGATCGTTGGCGCGTGCCGGTGATTGCGCATCATGCCGTGACACCGGCCAGTGAACTGGTGGCGGCGGGCAGCAAGGCGCGGGGCCTGAGGCGCCGGATGGCGCTCAAGTATCCGCATGCGGCACTGGTGCTGGTCGAAAGCGATGAAGCCGGCTGCCAGGCACGCCACGAGGGCGGTATCGAGGCAGCGCGCGTCGTGACGTTGCCGTTGGCCCCTGATGAGGAGACGGGCGCGCTGGGCGAGCATCAATTGATGCAGTGCCTGTCGCTGATGCTGTCGGCAGCCGAGGTCGAGGGCGCGTCACCCTTCTCGTCCCAAAGCTGGCAGGTCAGCAGTGGGGGAGCTGCGGCTGGCCTCGCGCAGTCCTCGCCGTCCCTCGATACCTCTGGCGTGGTGAGTCGGCAGGCCACCAGCGCTGATACCGGCGCGTCCGCGTCCCTCATGTCATCCGCCAGTCTGCAGGCCGAACTGGCCAACAGCGGCGCACGAGAATAAGTCTTTCCATGGAACACATTCTGCTCGACCTGCCCAACCTGCTCGTCTGTCTGGTACTGGTGATGGTGGGCTTTCTGCGCGGTTGGGTGACGCGCAATGTCGCGATCATCCTGAGTCTGAGCAGTGCGGTGCCGTACCTGTTGAACAATGTGCTGTTCGATGCCGAGTACATGCCGGACCAGTTCCGCTACTGGGAGCAGGTATTGGCCATGCGCAGCATGGACTGGGGAGCGATGGACCACTCCCTGACCGTCTCGGTCTCGTCGGGATTTCTGGCGCTGTTGCCGTTGCCGCTGGCGGAAACCATCACCAGCCTGGGCTTCTTCAACAAGTTCCTCTATATCGGCGCGCTGATGGTGCTGATTCGCCGCGGCATCATCTCCCACGCGGTACTGCTGTTCGTGCTGTGCTACCCGAGCCTGGTGCTCTACAGCTCACTGAGCCTGCGCGACACCCTGGTCACCGGCTTCATGCTCGGCAGCTTCCTGCTGGCCATCGAACGCCGGCCGATATGGGCGCTGATCTTCCTGCTGCCGTTATGGATCATCAAGTTCCAGAACGCTTTGATCATGCTGATCTTCCTCGGCATCTATCTCCTCTATGACGTCAGCCGCCAGGGCCTGTCGACCAAGCGATTCTGCTGGTTGCTGGTCGGGCTGGCCGCGAGCGTGCTGGTCATCTATCCGCTGGCGGTGGACCAGATCAACTTCTTCCGCGCGGCCATGTACCTGGAGGATGGCGGCAAGATCGAGGATGTGGAGGTGATTCAGGGCTTCGGGGACTTCGTGGTGACGGGGATCCAGGGTGCGCTCTATTTCCTGATCAAGCCATTGCCCTGGGAAGCCGCCAATGCGCTGCAGTTGATCCAGTCGGGAGAGAACCTGCTGGTGGTCGCCTTCCTTGTCTGGCTGACCCTCAAGTGCTGGCAGGTCCAGCGCGAGAAGACGCTCTTCTGGCTGCTGTATCTGATCGGCGCCTTCACCATCTATGGACTCGTCGTCTTCAACTACGGCACCGCGGTGCGCTATCGCTTCCCGTTCCTGGTCATCTATGTGGTGTGCATGGCGCATGACACAGGGCTGGTGCGTCTGTGGCAGCAGCAACGCCGGCCTGCGTTGCTGGACTGACCTGCTGGACCGAGCCACGACGCCTTCCCTTTCGCGCTGGTGTCGCTTCTCGATCGTCTCTCTCGTCGATGGTTCCTCTTGTCCAGGGTTTCTCTTCCGGATGCTTCCGGTCGCGCGGGCTCAAGCTCGCGCATGTTCTTCTTCGCATGACACGCAAGGAATGCCCCATGCCAACACATGATGCACAGCCCTCCACGGTGGTGCTGGTCTCCAACTCGTCGTTCTTTCTCTACAACTTCCATCGCGGCGTCATCGAAGGGCTGCGTGACTCGGGGTATCGCGTGGTGTGCCTTGCGCCCACCGATGCGCATAGCGCGTACCTGGTGGACGAGCTCAGGGTCGAGCATCGTGCGCTGGGCATGGAAGGCAAGGGCACCTCGCTGATCGGTGAGGGCAAGAGTCTGCTGGCGCTGCTGGGGACATTGCTGAAACTCAAGCCACGCTATGTTCTCAACTTCACCATCAAGGCCAATGTCTATTCGGGGCTGGCGTGTCGGCTGCTCAAGATCCCCTATACCAACAACGTCTCGGGGTTGGGCACCGCCTTCATACATGACAGCTGGCTGTTTCGTCGGGTACGGGCGCTGTATGGCTTCGCCAACCGTGGCGCGCGTTGCGTGTTCTTCGAGAACCGCGATGACCAACGCCTGTTCATGCGCCTCGGGCTGCAGAAGTCCACGCCGTCTGTCGTGCTGCCCGGCGCCGGTATCGACCCGCAACGCTTCGCCTTTGCGCCGCAACCGCAGACGCCACCGCTGACCTTTGTGATGGTCGCACGCCTGATCGGCGACAAGGGGGTGCGGGAATACGTGACGGCGGCCGAGCGTCTGCATGAGCGTTATCCGCAGGCACGCTTCTGGTTGATCGGCCCGTCGGGAATCAGCAATCGCACCGCGATCAGCGATGAGGAAATCGCTGCCTGGCGCGAGCGCGGCGTGTTGCACTACCTGGGCGAACAGCGGGATGTGCGCCCCTTCCTGGCCGAGGCCAATGTGCTGGTGCTGCCGTCGTACCGGGAAGGCATGCCGCGCACGGTACTGGAGGCGGCCTCGATGGGGCGTCCGGCGATCGTCAGTGATGTGCCGGGCTGTCGCAGCTCGGTCAATCCCGGCGTCACTGGCTGGCTGTGCGAAGCGGCCAATGTCGAGTCTCTTGAGCAGCAGATGCAGGGCTGTCTGGACATGCCGCATGCGGCATTGATGGAGGCAGGGCAGGCGGCACGCGTGCGTATCGAACGTGAATTTGATCAGCAGATCGTGGTGCGTGCCTATCTGGGCTGTCTGCAGCACACACTGGATATCGAGTTGCGTAAGTCAGTACTCGCTACCGCCTGAGGCGGGGCGCTAACACATTGACACCGTTGGATTTTCGTCAGGAAGATGAAGAAAATCGTTCTCGACAGTTGGGCAAATATCAGGAACTGCTGCTGGATTTAACGCGCATAATGGCCCCGCGAGTGAGAGTGACAGGCGCCTGCCTGGAGAGCTCAATCGGTCGGGACAGTGCTTCTTCTGGCAATGACACAGCGCGTGTCGCTGAACAGGCCGTCTCGCTGGAACGCGATCGATCGTTATCAAAGGGAAGGATGCCCGTGAACACCATCAACAGAGAGCAGAATGTCGTCATGAGTGGATATCGTTTCTGCGCCCAATGCGGGGGCGCCAGCGTACATCGCGTAAAACGCCATTGGTGGCAGCGACTGGCCGGCAAGGCGCCGCTCTATCACTGTGAAGACTGCGGCATCATCCATCGCGTCTCGACTGAAGCCATCACTGCCAGCCGGACGAGCCAGCAGGACGCTGAGTCGTCGCACCCGATGGCTGGCCGCTGATCCTGTCTTCAGGTGCCAGCATTGAGCTATCGAGCTGAGCCTGGCGCGCCGGCATTGGATTTATCTTTTCATCCCCCATGCCGCGGCGCGCGTTATAGGTCCGCCTTGACTCAGTGCGAAGCGTGCCTCTCAAAAGGCGGAATCGGCAAGACGCGTTGAGCTGGCATCTCGCATGATGCCTGGCAGTGTTCGTTCAGCGCTCAGGCCGCTTGCTACTCTTGCTTTTCGAACTCGCTTTCCGTACTAGCTCCCCGTGCCCGCTTACCCCACACGATCCTCTTGCCGTTCTGTCTTGCTGGCGCGTTTTCTTTCTAAATGTGCTGTCTTTCTGACGTACCCTCCGTCTTTCCAAAAAATGCCTGAGGCATTGTTCTTCATGAAGCGGTAAAGACGTGGTGGCCGCCGCTCGTCTTGCTGTCAGCCGTTTTGCGCGACCGTTCCTGCGCTAGCATTCTGCGCTAGATCGCACCGCTTCATGTCATACCCCCTATCTCCCGCCATCGACCCTCGTCGGTGGCGGGTTTTTTCTGCGCCGCAGTTGAGCATTTCGATCAAGCAAGGCGATATCTCGCCAGCGGTCGGGTGCCTCGCGGCGAGCATTTCCCTGTGGAGCGCATGAGCCAATGAAGATTCTGTTTGTCGTCGGTAATCTTTCCAGCGACGGAGGCACGGAACGTGTCACATGCGAAATCGCCAGCGGACTGGCGCGCTCGGGTCATGAGGTGATGATCGCGAGTCTGTTCGGGCCAGCGACCAGCTCGTTTGCCCTGGAGGACAGCATCACGACCTGTTGCCTGAATCTGAAGGAAGCCAGAGGCGGGGCAAGACGCTCGCTGGGCATCAGTTCGGCGTTGCTGACCAAGGTCCGCCATCAACAGGCCGATGTGGTGGTGCTGGTGGATTCGATCCTGTTCGCCTTCTGTGCGCCGTGGGCCTCGTTCCAGCGCGCCCGGATCATCTGCTGGGAGCATTTCAACCTCGCCACCGATCATGGTTCACGCCTGCGTTCGGTGGGGCGCTCGACCGCCGTGCGCCTGGCCGACGCCATCGTGGTGCTCACCGAGCGGGACGCTGAAGCCTGGCGAGCGCGCTATCGCATCCGCGACAAGGTCGGCGCGATCTGGAATCCGGTACCACACTTCTCCAGGCCCAGCGAGGAGAGCGCAGCGTCGCGTACCGTGCTTGCTGTCGGGCGCCTCACGGAGCAGAAGGGCTTCGATGTGCTGCTGAATGCCTGGCACAAGGTCGTGTCGGTCCACCCTGACTGGCGGCTGCGCATCGTCGGCTGGGGCGAGGATGAAAATGACCTCAAGGCCCAGGCATGGACATTGGGCCTGAGTGACAGCGTCGTCTTCGTGGGCCGCACCTCACAGGTGGAAAAGGAGTATCAGCGGGCGGCGCTGTACGTGATGAGCTCACGCTGGGAGGGGCTGCCGATGACCCTGCTGGAAGCGCAATCCTT
>NZ_CFDJES010000059.1:17292-18599 GCF_983723665.1 Cobetia sp.
ACCCGGCTTTCCAGATAGTCGAAACGGGCCGGGTTGGCCGGCCCCGCAAGCGAGCTCAGCTCCACGGTGCCGGCCACGCGCAGGCGCGCACCCTCGGCGCTGTGCAGTGGCGTCATGTAGAAGGCGCTTTCCACCGGGCAGGTCGGGCGGTTGAGCGGCGAGTGCTCGAGATCGAATTCGATGTGATAGCCACGCTCGGTATCCAGCGGAATCCTGTCGCCGATCTGGCGCGCCAGCTGTGCCGACCAGGCCCCGGCTGCCAGCACCACTCTGTCTGCCATGAGTCGCCGGCCATCGGCGTACTCCAGCAGCATGCCGGAGGCCTGGCGGCTGAGGCGGATGACCTCGGCGGTGACGATCCGGCCTTCTTCGCGCAGCGGGGTGGCCAGGGTGTCGATGAACACCTGCGGGTCATCGAGGTGACAGGAGGAGGGGAACAGCACGCCGCCCGCGGTGTGGCCTTCCATGGCGGGTTCCAGTGAGATCAGCTCGTCCGCCGTCAGCACCTGCTGGTGGATGCCGAGCTGGTCGCGCAGTCGGATATCGCCCTGTGCGGCCTGCAGGTTCTCGGCCTTGCCGTAGGCATACAGGCAGCCCTTGCGCTGAATCATCGCGGCGGCGGCGGGGGCATCGTCCAGCAGCGGCTGGTAGTCCGTGTAGGTATGGCTGAGCAGCTGGGCCAGCATCTCGCTGTTGGCGCGAAAGCGAGTGGCGTTGCACTGGCCCATGAAGCGCATCAACCAGGGCGAGAGCCTCGGCAGGCATTTCCAGTCGATGACGAAAGGCGAGTCAGGCGACAGCAGCAGCGACGGCATGCTGCGCCAGATTTCCGGACGAGCGATGGGCAGGCAGCCGTAATCCGCCAGGGTGCTGGCATTGCCGAAGGAGGTGCCGCTGGCGATGCCTTCGCGTTCGATCATCGTCACCTCGTGGCCGCTGCGCCGCAGCCACAGGGCGCAGGCGACACCCACGGCGCCCGCGCCGATCACCGCCACTTCCGTGTGTTCGCTATCACTCATTGATTGCTCACCTTGTGGTCATCTTGTTGTTATCGAGGTGTTGTCATCCTGGCGTCGATATCGAAGCGTCGTCATCGAGGTATTCGCGCCGCAATGACGCACGCCCCGGGGGTGGCCGGGGCGCAGCAGGGGATCTTTCGAGCATGCCTCGCGCGCGACAGCTCGGCAAGCGCGTTGTCACCGGGCGTGTCCTACTCAAGCGTTCCGGGCGTGGCGCAATCCAGGCCCTTCAAGACACGCGTTTCAAGATCGGCTCGGCTCCTCGAAGGGCAGCGGGATGTCATCACC
>NZ_CFDJES010000060.1:0-3153 GCF_983723665.1 Cobetia sp.
TGAAACACACGCTACCAGCGCCATGCCCGATGGCGAATAGACCAATTTTGCGTTTGACTGGACCAATCAGCAGGGGCTGCGGATAATCAGGGCTGAATGGGCGCTGCGCGCCGCCTGTCAGGCGAGTGGCTGGCGGGGGGGGGACGACCTCGGGATGCTGCGTGACAGCACTACGACAACGGCAACGACTATGGCAATGGGAGACCTGAATGGAACTGGCCGCGCTTGAGCCGCTGATCGAATGTTATCGCCGCCAGTCCGAGACGCTGGGCAAGCAGGTGCGGCTGGAGCAGGCGTTGCTCGAGGTGATTCGTGAGCAATGGCCACTGGGCGCGCGGCTGCCGCCGCATCGCAAGCTGTGTGAGGCGCTGGGAGTGGCGCGCAATACGCTGGCCTTGGCGATCAAGTCGCTGATCGAGGAGGGCTATCTGCACACCGGCCAGGGTCAGGGCACCTGGACGCGTCGCCCGCATGCGCGCCGGGCAAGCGCGGGGTCGGGGGAGATTGGGTCGGCGGAGTTAGGGCCGGGTGAATCAGGGTCGGGCGCGGCGGGGGCAGCACCGGCACCGCTGCCGTTGTCGGCTCGGGCCCGCAAGGTGTTGGGCGGGCAAGGGGCGAGTCTGATCCAGAGTGGTGCCTTCGTACCGGGCATCCCGGATATCGCGCGCTTTCCGATGCGCAAGTGGCGTCAGTTGTATGCGAGCGTGACGGTGCCCCACAACGCGCTGCTGCTGTCCTACTCCAGCGGCGGCTATGGCCCGCTCAAGCGTGAGATCCGCGATTTTCTGCGTCGTTGGCGCAATATCGATTGTGATACCCAGCAGATCATCATCACCGAGGGCACTCACCACGGCATCGAGCTGTGCGCGCTGGCGCTGGCGGATGCCGGGCAGCGGGTGGTAATGGAGTCGCCCTGTTATTGGGGCGCGCGCAATGTCTTTCTGGCCGCAGGCCTCGAGACCCGGCAGATTCCCTGGCGGCCGGTGAGCGATACGACGAGTGATACGACAAGTGAGGCAGGACACGATCTCACCTCGCTTGGCGACGGGCCGGTGCAGATCGCCTACTTTACCGGTTCGCACCACTATCCGCTGAGTGTGCCCACCTCGCGGCGTGACAAGCAGACACTCTGCGAGGCCTGTCAGCCTGCCTATATCCTCGAGGATGATTACGAGTTCAGTGGTGATGATCACGGCGAGCTGCTGTTTGATCCCGATTCCGGCAATCGCCTGCTGGTGGGCTCGTTCTCCAAGCTGATGTTTCCCGGGCTGCGGCTGGGCTATCTGGTAGTGCCGCGCGCGCTGGCCGGGCCGATGAATCGCCTGCGCAGCGAGGTGTTCCGTGAGGGGCGCATGCTGGATCAGGCGGTGCTGGCGCAGTTCATCGCCGATGGCGATCTGGACGCCTGGTATCAGCGCATCCAGCGCGATTATCTCGGCCGGCAGCAGGTGGTGCATGACCAGCTGTGTCAGGTGAAGGGTGTGATCAGCGTCTCACCGCCGTCGCGCGGCATCAGTCTGTGCGTGCAGTTCGCCCCCGAGATCGACGATCAGCGCGTCGCGCAGCTGATGGTCAAGGAGCACCTGATCGTGCGGCCACTGAGCATGGTCTGCAGCCGTGAGGATTCACGACGCGGGCTGGTGCTGGGGGTCGGCATGCTGGCGGGCGAGAGTCTGGTCAGCGAGGTGGCGCGCCTGAGACGCACGCTGGAGAGCATTCTGAGCATGCGGGATATTCGGCGCCACAACTGAAAACGCCTTCGCCGGACAGGCGAAGGCGTGGTATCGACGCTGATTGCGTGGGTTATTTTGCCTGCTGCATGCGCTCGGTCAGCTTGCGGAATTCCTCGCGCATGGCGCTGTTCTCGAAGCTGGTGGCGACCGGTACCTGCAGGCCGGCCAAGGTGTCGAAGGTCTTGACGCCCTGGCGGATCAGGTCGGCGACGTGGGCGCTGAGCTTGACGGTGCGATAGGTATTGGTCGCCACCGCAAGCTCGCGCTGGCTCTTGGTCAGAGAGGTCGTGACGCGGTCGCGCTGCTCGGTCACCAGCGAGCGATACAGGTTGATTGTCTTGAGCGTCAGCGCATTGGCGCGGATGTTGTTCTCCAGGCTCTCGCGTGATCCGCCTTGCTTGATCAGCGTGCGAGCTTCGCGCGTGGTGGCCTCGGCTTCGTCGGCGAAGCCTTGCAGTTGCGGCAATACCTCATCATTCACGCGCGTGATGAAGTCCTGCTGCATGGTCACGATCATGCGGTGAAGCATGACGACCATGCCGTAATAACGGCGCGCGTAGTCGAGGTTCTCGCCGCTGTCGCGGGTCAGCTCGGCGAGCTGCTGGGCCACCGACTTGATGCTGGCGAACACGACACTCATGGTCAACACATCATCGCCGACCACCGAGGACAGCCACACCTGCACCTGGTCCGGCGTCAGGGTGATGCCGATCTCCTCGAGTCGCGCGGCCAGCTTGCCTTCCAGCGTGGTCAGCTCGCCTTGATAGGCGGCGATGTTCTTCTCATGCGCGGCGATCAGCAGATCATAATCGCCGCGCGTGCTGGCGGTGAATTCGCGCAGGGTATCGGTGGGCGTGAGGCGCGTCAGCGTCGAGACATCGGTGTCCGGCGCGAGGATGCGCTTTTCCTTCAACTCGGAAATTTCGCTACGCGATTCGCGAATCTTGTCCTCGACCTGGCGATAGGTGCTGCGCAGTGTCGAGAGTTGTGGCACGTCGAGGGCCTGCATGGCTTCCTCGATCATCTCGTCCATATCGCTGCGCGCAGACGCTTGATCGCGGCTGATCCATGCCTCTTCCGGCAAGGTGTCCATTTCATCGAAATAGCTGACCGCCTTCTTCAGGGTGGCGAAGGCTTCCGGCTGGTCAAAGCGCATATCATCGTCTGACTGCGCTGTAGTGGGTACGAGAATCGCCAGAGATAAAGTGAGAGTTACCAGCATTCGCCATGTTGAGGTGGCGGGGCGAATGCGAGTGTCTTGCGGTGTGCCATGTGTCATTAAATAAACTCGGGTCAGCGTGAAGCACGGCAGCGCAGAGTAGCAAAATCGCTGACAGACGTCTCCGAGTGCAATGTGTGAAAGGTTTGGTCAGTGCGGTTGATAGGCTTGCGGCCGGCCGGTGAGAGGGTCGATGCGATC
>NZ_CFDJES010000060.1:3253-14082 GCF_983723665.1 Cobetia sp.
TCATCGGAGAGCACGTCGATCAGGCTGCCTTCCAGTACCCACTGCACTGCGCCCCAGTGCTGGGAATCCGGGCCATTGATCTTGCGCGTGCGTGTTCCGGTGCCGATCGACAGCACGCGACGCGGCTCATGCGGCCATAGGCGACAGGCTTCGGCGATGGCACACATGGTGGGGTTGTTGGCGATGACGCCGCCATCGATCAGCCAGGTCTGCTCGTTGTCCGGCCCGAGCTTCATGTCACGGGTCGGGAAGTAGGTGGGCGCCGCGCTGGAGGCGTCCGCGACCTGCCAGGCCAGCAGCTTGTGATGCTCGCGCTTGCTCGACTTCAAGACATGCGGGCGGCGTCGCTCGATGCCGTAGGTGACGACAAGTACCTGCTTGCCAGCGGGGACATTCCTGAGCTTGGCCTGGCCGAGGTGCTTCTTGAGCATCGTGCTCTTGCCCTTGGCCTCGTACTTGGGCGCATTGATGCCATCGAGTTCGAACCAGCCGCGGTTGTCGGCGAAGATCTGCCTGGCGCTGGTCGCGCTGTAGAGCCCGCTTATGTCCTCGAGGCTCATGTTGGTGGTGGCCAGCGCCAGCGCGATCAGACTGCCGGTACTGGTGCCCGCATAGAAATCGACCCGCTCTCGCAGGCTGGTCTGGTGGTCATTTCTGAGTGTCGCATCGACACGCATCAGGAATTGCGCGGTGGCCGCCCCGCGTATGCCGCCGCCATCCAGTGAGAGAATCAGCTTGGACATACTTGCCTCCTGCAGAGCGGGTAACGCTCAGTCCTGTCCACGGCAACGCCTGTGGCTGCTACCAGAATAGAGAGGCCACTGGTTTTCAGTCGACTGAAATGACTGATACGGACAAACAGCAGGGCCTGATACTGGCGGGGAGAGCAGAGGTGATGGGACGCGGCACAAGCGCTGAGGCGCGTCGCGTCTTCCATGAGCAGACCTCGACACGAAACAGGCCGTCCAAGATGGGGCGGCCTGTTTCGTGTCGAGCATGTCGCATCACACCCGGCTTGCTCAGGTGTGTGCTGAAGGTCTGCGATCAGGTGTTGAGCACGACGCCACCATTGAGGTGAATCGTCTGGCCTGTCATGTAGCTTGAGTCTTCGCTGGCCAGATAGACGTAGGCCGGGCCCATTTCGCTGGGCTGGCCGGGGCGTTCCATCGGTACCTGCTGGCCGAAGTTGGCGACCTTTTCATCCTCGAAGCTGGCGGGGATCAAGGGAGTCCACACCGGGCCGGGCGCGACGGCATTGACGCGAATGCCGCGGTCCATCAGCGTGCCGGACAGTGAGCGTACCAGCCCCTGGATGGCGCCCTTGGTGGCGCTGTAATCGATCAGGCTGTCATTGCCCTTGAAGGCGTTGACGGACGAGGTGGCGATGATGGAATCGCCTTTGGAGAGGTGCGGCACGGCGGCCTTGATCATGTAGAAGTGACTGAACAGATTGGTCTTGAAGGTGCGCTCGATCTGCTCGTCGTCGATCTCGGTCACGTCATCCCAGTCGTACTGCTCGGCGGCATTGTTGACCAGAATATTCAGCTGTCCGAACTCCTCCATCGCGCCCTCGACGACCTTGCGGCAGAAGGCCGGGTCGCCGATATCCCCTGCGATGCGGCGTCCGCGTCTGCCTTCGGCTTCGATCAGACGGATGGTCTCCTCGGCATCGACTTCTTCACTGCCCAGGTGCGTGATCAGACAATCGGCGCCTTCGCGTGCGAAGTGCACGGCGGCGGCGCGACCGATACCGCTGTCACCACCGGTGATGACTGCCACCTTGCCCAGCAGTTTGCCGCTGCCGCGATAGCTCTCGCGGATGTACTCGGGCTTGGGATCCATGCGATGTTCATCGCCCGGTTGATGGTTCTGATGCTGTGGGGGCTGTTGCTGAGTCATGCCGTCACCTCCGGTTCGTTGATCGTGAATGCGCTGATGCGCCTTCAGACGCTGAACGTCTGCCAATAGACCTGTGGACGATCCCGTCGGATTAAACCCCTCCATCATAATTTTCTTGTTTAGTAATGTTAAAACGCCCAGTCCTGCATGAGCAGAACTGGGCGTCGGGTTGTCTCGTTTCGGTACGCCTGGCGGTGGTCAGGAGAGCGCATCCTCATGCTTGTCATGCACGGTGGCTGGCGTACTGACACCCGCTGCCATGGACTGCGCAAGCGGAACACGCGGCTCACTTTCCTTGGTCTGTTCTATGCCATGCAGGCTTGGCAGATTGGCAGGGTCATGCCCGGGGCCGTTTTCGAGGCTGGGCAGGGCCTTGCGAATGATGCTCGCGCATAGCGCCCGATGTTCATGCAATATCAGACCTTCCCGCTCGAGGAATTGCAGCAGCCGAGTGGCAGAAACCAATGCCACGATGGGATGGAGATCGCGAAAGTGTTCCTCGACCTGGCTGGCGCTGATCGTCGCGAGTCGCTCCAGATGAGTATGCGGCATCGAAATATCCTCTTTTCGGGTTCCGATGAGTCGGAATCTTGAGTGATTCTCTAGGTGTCACGCTGCTTCGTCGGCGGTGAGGCTAGCCCATCTGCCGGCGAGACCCACGCGCTTTTCATTGCGCGCCAGCCATCAGGCAAGTGACAGTTGCTACTGAGAGTGTTCGTTCTGAGTGTGTCTGGTTTACGACGGTGTTGCGTTCTACAAAAACTAGTATTAGAGAATTCGCGAATATCTTCCAGCCTTGATGCGCGCATGCTCTCATTTTTCTCGTGCTTTCGCGAAACTTCATGCCTTCGCGCAGGCGGATACCTGCCATGGGGTTCTGACTGTTAGACTAACGCTCCCCCATGTCGTACAGATGTCCGTCATGTTGAATATAGTCAGGATGGCCACGAAGCCACCTGACAGATGATCATTTTTCCTTCTATGGATGTGCCATGAAACGCTTTGTGCTGCTCGATACCGCGCCGATCCCCGGCACGTCGGATTCGTTGTGCCTGTTCGAGTATGGCGAGGACTTCGTCATCAAGATCGAGAGCGGCAAGGGCGGGCAGCTGATGAACACCCGCATGCATGGCTCGGAAGATGCGCTGGCCGAGATTCCTGCCGGCCTGCTCAAGAGTCGCGGCACGTCGGCGGCGCCACAGCGCGTTCTGATCGGCGGCCTGGGGATGGGCTTCACGCTGGCTGCCGCGCTCAAGCACTTCAAGGCAGATGCCGAGGTGGTCGTCGCCGAGCTGGTACCGGGAGTGGTGGCCTGGAATGACGGCCCGCTGGGGGCCAAGGCGGGCTATCCGATTCGGGACCCGCGCACGACAGTCGAGAATCGCGATGTCGCCGAGGTGCTGCGTGGAGCGCCTGGCGGCTTCGATGCCATCATGCTGGATGTGGACAATGGCCCGGAAGGCCTGACCGCGGATGACAACGACTGGCTCTACAGTGCGGAGGGGCTGGCGGTATGCGCCAGGGCGTTGCGCCCGGCCGGCATTCTGGCGGTGTGGTCGGCCACGGCCGATGCGCGTTTCTCGCAGCGCCTGTCGCGGGCCGGTTTCAAGGCCGAGGCGCGTCAGGTCTACGCACATGGCACCTCGGGGGCCAAGCACACCATCTGGATCGCGCGTTACGTGGGGCGTGCGGAGAAGCCTGATGACAAGACGAAGGCCGGGAAAGGCAAGGGCAAGCGCTCAGGCAGCCCAAGCAGAAAGCCGGCAGCGAAAGGTACCGCACGGCCATCGCGCCGCAAGTAACCCGAGTGCGTCGTGGCTGATGACGTGGTGGATGGCTCTTCGCCTTAGTCGTTGTGACACACGCTTTCACAGGCGTCGATGCCCTCATCGCAGGGTGGTGAACACATGAAAAAAACGGGCTGGCCACATGATGTGGTCAGCCCGTTTTGGTGTACGTCATCGGCGCTTATCGATAGCGTTCAGCATGTTACAGCGCCGAGCGCTTTCGACTAGGCCCGATGCTGAATTCTGGCTCAGGCCGCTTCGCGCGCCTTCATGTCCTGATGATATTCCTCGGCGAGGCGTTTCTTGGTGGCGTCATCGAAGACGCGGCCTGCCAGCTGGAAGACTTCCTGCTCTTCCTCATCCAGATGGTGGGTCACCAGGTGCTCGAGTTGCTTGGCGGTGGCCAGCCAGCCAGGCGAGCTGTAGTCGGTCGCCTCGAGCTTCTCGACCAGCTCATCGATCTCATGGTGCTCGGCGACACTGTGACGCGCCTTCTCCTGCGTCATGTCGTGCTCCATCATCGGCATGTAGAGCGCGCGTTCCTCAGCACCGGCGTGATTGGTCAGCGATTCCTTGAGACGCTTGAACAGGTCATCGCGCGGCTCGCTGTCACCTTCGGTCTGCAGCAGCATGTCCAGCAGGCGGCGTTGTTCGTCGTGGGTCTCGCGCAGGGCTTCAAATACGGTCATGTTCCAGCTCCTCATCATGTCTGGCGTGTTGAGTGGCGGGTCTGCTTGTGTCAGGTCTGTACAACTCTGGTGGCGGATCGGCGGAAGTTCAAGTGCGCAACGGCGATCGGCCTTGAAAAAGGCTTGGCGCGAGTCAAGGAAGCAAGGGTGACCCTTGAATTCTTTGTTCGGTGGCGTGCCCGCAGCGGTGTCTGATCGATGCCAGCTGCCGGCCGCCACCGTCAGGAGCCCCGACATGTCCCAAGACCAGACCACGCCAGTCGATTCCTTCAGCCCCAAGGGGTCCCACGCGCCGGCGTTATCGGCGTCGCTGTCCGGCAGTCAGCTGGACCGGCCGCCGGGCGGTGGCTGGCCGTCGATCAAGGCGGTCGAGAAGTTCATCTGGCAGGAGCATCTGCCCATCGAGGGCCATCGCAGCCTGATGAAGATGAACAAGCCCGATGGCTTCTACTGCCCGAGCTGCGCCTGGCCGAATGGTGACAAGCCCAAGGGGGCCAACTTCTGCGAAAACGGTGCCAAGGCGCTGGCGTGGGAGGCGACACGTGAACGTGTCAGTGATGAGCTGTTCGCCAACAATACGCTCAGCGAGTTGCGTGAATGGTCGGATCACCATCTGGAGAAGGAAGGGCGCTTGACGCGCCCCCTGCGCTACAACGCCCAGACGGACCGCTACGAGATCACCAGTTGGGAAGCGGCCTACGCCGAGATCGGCCAGCGCCTCAAACGCTATGAGGACCCGAACCAGGTCGAGTTCTACACCTCGGGGCGTACCTCCAATGAGGCAGCGTTCCTGTTTTCCCTGTTCGGGCGCATGTACGGCACCAACAACTTCCCGGACTGCTCGAACATGTGTCACGAGACCACCTCCCGAGCGCTGCCGGAGTCCATCGGCATCGGCAAGGCGACGGTCAATCTCGAGGACTTCAAGCAGGCCGATGCCATCTTCATCTTCGGCCAGAACAGCGGTACCAACAGCCCGCGCATGATGGGGGATCTCCACGAGGCGCGTGGCCGCGGGGCCGAGGTGGTCAGCTTCAACCCGCTGCGCGAGCGGGCGCTGGTCAGCTTTGCCGACCCGCAGTCGCCCAAGGACATGCTGAGTGGCAAGGGCGTCGAGATCAGCAGTCAGTATCATCAGCTGCGCATCGGCGGGGACCTCGCCGCCGTGCAGGCGATGTGCAAGTACGTGATCGAGGCCGACGATGCGCTGCGCGAGCGCAATCCGCATGCGGTGGGCTATCTGGATCACGACTTCATCGCCCAGCACACTCATGGTTTTGACGCCTTCGCCGAGCATTGCCGCAAGCTCGAGTGGCAGGACCTGGTCGCCATGTCCGGCCTGTCACGCGAATCGCTGGAACAGGCGGGGCAGACCTATCTGGAGGCCGAGCGCGTGATCTGCTGCTGGGGCATGGGCATCACCCAGCATGCGCGCGGCGGCGACACCATCCAGCAGATCATCAATCTGTTGCTGCTGCGCGGCAATATCGGCAAGCCCGGCGCGGGCGCCTGCCCGATACGCGGCCATTCCAATGTGCAGGGCGACCGCACCGTCGGCATCGAGAACCTGCCCAATGACGCGATGCTGGATGCCTTCGATCGAGTCTTCGATATCAAGTGCCCGCGCGAGAATGGCCATGATGTCGCCGAATGCTGCGAGGCGATTCTGCGCGGTGAGGTACGTGCCTTCATCGGCATGGGTGGCAACTTCTTCCGCGCGATTCCTGATCAGAAGCGCGTGGTCGAGAAGGTGCACGATCTAGACATGACGGTGCATGTCGCCACCAAGCTCAATCGCAGTCACCTGCACCCCGGCAAACATGGTTGGGTGCTGCCCACGATTGGCCATAGCGAACGTGACCTGCAGGCGGGCGCCGATGGCAAGGGCGCGGAGCAGGTCTCCAGTGCCGAGGACGGTATGTGCAACGTGGCGCCGTCACGCGGCGTGATGGCACCGGCGGACCCAAGCCTGCACTCCGAGATCGCTATCACCTGTCAGCTGGCCAAGGCGACGTTGCCGCCGCACCCCACCGTGGATTGGGATTGGCTGCAGGCGGATTACGCACGGATTCGTGACCGCATCGAAGAGGTCTTCCCGCAGATCTTCCCCGACTACAATGCGCGCCTGGCTCAGGGCGGCTTCCACATCCGCATCGCGCCGCGCGAGCGTATCTGGCATACCGACTCGGGGCGTGCCAACTTCCTGTTCCCCGAGGGGTTGGGCACGGATGAGGAGGGTCTCGACAAGGTGACCCACGAGACACTGAACATGGATAGCACCTTCCTGCTCATCACCATGCGCGGGCATGACCAGTTCAATACCACCGTCTACTCCAATGATGATCGCTATCGCGACGTCTATGGCACGCGCATGGTGGTGATGATCAGCCCGCAGGATCTCGAGACGCTGGGGCTGAGCGAGGGGCAGCGCGTGACGCTGGAAACGGTCAGCGAAGACGGCGTCGAGCGCAGCATGGCGGGCTTCAAGCTCAAGGAATACGACATCCCGACCGGCTGTCTGGCAGCGTACTACCCGGAAACCAATGACCTGATTCCGCTGGATCACCGCGATGCGCGCAGCAATACGCCCGCCTCGAAATCGGTGCCGGTCAGACTGCGCCTGATGGACACTGAAGAGGTCAATGCCAGCGAAGGGGTGTTGGCGAGCAGCTGAAGGGTTCAGCATGAACCGCTGAACAAGGAAAGGCTGAAAAAATTTGCATCCTGTGCTCGGCGTCAGGTTTCGATGTCAGTGCAGGACGCCTCGAGCCACGCCACGCGCTGCACTGAAAGAGTGCGCCGCGTGGCGTTCTGGTGTCTGGCGCTCAAGTTGATGCCAACGTCGGCGTAATTGAGGGGTTTGTAGGTACTGCGCCGGACTAGTCGCGAAATCATTTCTGGTGGCGGTCTTGTGCCCGACCGCGCCTGCTGACAGGCCAGATCCTGACGCCTGTGTCAGCTTCATGAGGCAGACGACGAGCTGGCGTCTTGCACGGTTTGAGGATGGGTGGCGTGAATCTTGCATGGTGGTAGGGTAGCGACCGCCGCTCTGACCACCACCTTGCGCGCAGGGGGCGGTGGCCGGCGTTCAGGCAGGCTGACACCACCACAAGACTCGGCGACTCACGACCGAGCTCCAGGAAGGCACTCATGGTAGAACACTCCTCACCGCACGCCTCAGACCGCACCTCAGATCAGCAATCGATGACAGGCGAATCCGGCAATGACTATCCCTTGAGCGAAGTCCCCGCTTCGGCACGACGTGGGCTGCTTTCCACCTCGATGGTGCTGCTCGGCTTCACCTTCTTTACCGCCACCATGTGGGCGGGTGGGTCATTGGGTGCCGCGTTCGCGCTCAATGAACTGCTGTGGATCATCGTGATCGGCAATCTGCTGCTCGGCGGTTACGCCGCTGCCTTGGCCTATATCGCCTGCAAGAGTGGTCTGAATTCAGTGCTGATGGGACGGCTGTGCTTTGGCGAGAAGGGCAGTCGCCTGTCTGACTTCGTGCTCGGGTTCACCCAGATCGGCTGGTACGCCTGGGGCACCGCGACCATCGCCATCGTGCTGGTCAAGACACTCGGCTTGCCCGAGTGGCTGACCACGCCGCTGATGATCATCTTCGGTTTCGCCTTCTGTCTGACGGCGATGATCGGCTATCGCGGGCTGGACATGCTCTCGCGCATCGCCGTGCCGGCCATGCTGCTGTTCATCCTGTTCAGTCTCTACACCGGCATGGTCGATGTCGGCGGCGTGGCAGGCCTTGCGTCACTGACGCCGACGGATTCCATGAGCTGGACGGCCGCCATCACCGCGGTGATCGGCACTTTCATCAGCGGTGGCACCCAGGCAACCAACTGGAGCCGCTTCGCGCGTTCGCCGAAGATCGCCGTCATTGCCACCCTGGCGGCCTTCTTCGTCGGCAATGGCCTGATGGTGCTCACCGGCGCGCTCGGTGCGATGATCTACCAGCAGGCCGATATCGTCGATGTAATGATTGCCCAGGGGCTGGTCAGTCTCGCCGTCCTGATGCTGTTCCTCAATATCTGGACCACCCAGGACAACACCATCTACAACTTCGCGATCGCCGGCTGCAATCTGCTGCGTACCCCGCATCGTCAGCGTGTCACCCTGGGCGGCGCGGCCATCGGCACAGTGCTGGCGGTACTCGGCATGTATGAGTGGCTGATTCCGTTTCTGATTCTGCTCGGTACCTTCATCCCGCCGATCGGCGGCGTGATCATCGCCAACTTCTGGCTAGGCCACAAAGGGCAGTATCCGCGCCTCGCCGAGATGCCCAAGGTGGATTACCACTGGCCGGGGCTCGCCGCCTACGCCATCGCCTGCCTGTGCGCCTGGAGCTCACCCTTCATGCCGCCCGTCGTGGGTGTCGTTGTCGCCTTCGTCTTCTACGGCGGGCTGATCAAGCTTGCCAAGGTAGAACTGGCAAGCAAGACGGCGGCGTGAGTCGCTGAGCGTCTGATGTGAAGGGCAGAGGAATATGAAGCGCCCAACGAGTCCTGGGCTCGTTGGGCGTTTTTCCCGGGGAGGTAGCGTCAGGGTAGAGCCGCTTGATGCATAACATTGTTGTGCATAGAATGAGGGAAAAAGGTGCTGCCATGGCGGTGGAATTCAGGGATGTGTGGCTCGAGAGCTTCTATGAGCATGATGTTGGCCACCGCAAGATACCTGCGGCGCTCTCCAGTTCGCTCTACCGAAAGTTGCAGATTCTCGATGCCGCAAGTCAGGAGTCTGATCTGAGGGTTCCACCGGGCAATCGGTTCGAGCATCTGCAGGGCAATCTCGCAGGTTATTGCTCGATTCGTGTCAACAAGCAGTATCGACTCATCTTCCGGTGGGAGGCGGGGGTCGCCCATCAAACATATCTAGACCCGCATGCTTACAAGGGCTAGAGGAGGTAGCAGTGATGAGAAACACCCAGCGGCGCCCGCTGACGGTAGGAGAGATGTTGACGGCAGAGTTTCTGGAGCCGATGAACATCGATATCCGCACCCTGGCCGAGGCGATGGGAGTGCACAGAAACACCCTGAGCCGTATCGTGCATGACAAGGGCACCTTGACGGCACCGATGGCCATCAAGCTGGCGGCTGCGCTAGGTAATACGCCGGAGTTCTGGCTCAACATCCAGCATGCCGTGGAGCTTTGGGATGTGCGTCATCGTGCCTACGCGCAGGATGCCAAGGGCGTACGTCGGATAACACCGCAAGTGGATGCCGGCGAGCTTGCCTCGCATTGACGGCGCGCGCTCTACACGGCGAGTGATTGAGATGGCGTGAGCCCGAGAGCTTATGCCCAGCAATGCAAAGCCCCAGCCTGAAACTCAGGCTGGGGCTTTGCATTGCGCATTCGGTAACGCCTCGTCGTGCCGCTCGCGTTGTTCAAGCGGTCGCTGGCGTCACCTGAATCACCAGACAGACGGCGATCAGCGCCATGCCGAGCCAGCCGAGCGGAGCGATATGTTCCCCGACGATGGTGACGGCGAGCAGCGCGGCGACCAGCGGTTCGAATAGAGTGAGCAGGGTGGCCTTGCTGGCGGCAACGGTCTTAAGGCCGTAGCCGAAGGCGATATAGCCAAGGAACATCGGTACCAGCGCCATGTAGAGCGCGACCGATGTGTTGCCGGGGGTGGCGAACAGGCGCGGGTCGGCCGCCAGCATGCTGAGGCCCAGACCGGCGATCAGCGCGATACCGGCGACGCCGAACAGGCTGCCCATGGCAGCGCGGGCGTGGGTGCCGTGGTCCATCATGCGCCGGGCGATCAGTGAATAGGCGGCGTAGGTCGTGCCGGCGATGATGCCCAGCACGATACCGGTCAGGCGTTGCCAGTCAGTGTCAGGCACGCTCCCTGACCCTGTCGCCATCGGGTCGCCGCCGGCGCTGATGGCGACAATGTCCCCACCATGAGTGGCCGTTTCGCCCATCGCCATCATCACCACACCGGCAATGCCCAGCGCGAGGCTGAGATACCAGCTCAGCGTGAGTCGGTGGTGGCCGAACAGGCGCTCCAGAATCGCCGCTGCCAGTGGCGCCGTGGCGATGGTGATCACCGTGCCGATGGCGACACCGGCCAGATGCATCGAGGAGTAGAAAGCCAGCGGGTAGATGACGACACACACGGCGCCGAGCAATACCCGGCCCTTCTGCGCCATCAACAGGCTCAGACAGCCCATGATATTGGGTCGTGCGATCACTGCTTGAAGCAGGCCGCCGATACCCATGGCGAAGGCGCCGGTTGCCAGCGGACTGACATCCTGGTTGAAGTGGGCCGCCGTGCCGGTGGTGCCCCACAGCAGCGCGGCAAACAGCACGGCCAGGCTACCCATGTCGGTCGACCTTGAAGAGGCCGCGATATCAGAGCGAGTGGTTGTCATGGTGATGTCCTTGCGTGTCTTGCCAATCCCGCGGCCGATTTCAGTCGCAGCATGAGTCCTGC
>NZ_CFDJES010000060.1:14182-16712 GCF_983723665.1 Cobetia sp.
TGGCTCAACCAGAGCGTCGGAGGCCGTGTCGGGCGTCGTCCAGGCCGCGAGGTCTGCCTGCGGGCTGGCCATCGGCGCCTGCGTTGCCTGCGGCCGCAATTGCAGCATCAGGCAGGTCATGATCAGCACCATGCCGATGGCGCCCATCAGCGTGAACTGCTCGCCGACCACGATGACGGCCAACAGGCCCGCCACCAGTGGCTCGAACATGGTCAGGACTGTCACCCGGCTGATGGGCACGCTGGCGAGCCCGCGTCCGAAGATGAGGCTGGCCAGCAGCATCGGGATCAGCGCCATGTAGATGGCGACCGCCGAATTCACCGGCGTGGCAAACAGGCGCGGATCGAGGAACAGGCAGCTGATGGCCAGGCCGATCAACAGTATGATGCCGGCACAGCCGAACATTGCCCCCATGGCTGCACGGCGATGCACGCCCAGCAGCATCATGCGTCTGGCAAGCAGCGAATAGGTGGCGTAGCTCGCGCCGGCCAGCACGCCCAGCCCGATACCGATGAGCTTGCGGCTTTCGCTGGCAACGCCGCTGGCAGTGGCTTGCGCTGCCGTATCCGCCAGACGTGTCTCGCCCACTGCCATCAGTCCCACGCCAGCCATGCCCAGCATCAGCGCTGCGTACCAGCGCACACTGACGCGCTTGCGATCCAGCACATATTCCAGCACCGCTGCCGCCAACGGCGCCGTGGCGATGGTGATCACGGTGCCCATCGCCACGCCGGTGTATTCCATGGCCGAATAGAAGGCCAGCGGGTAGACTATGATGAACAGCGCTGCCCACAGCACGAGATGCTTATGAACCAGCAGGGCGGCCAGCTCCTCATGAAGGATTCGTCGCGACAGCACTGCCTGCAGAATGCCGCCAAAGCCCATGGCGAAGGCGCCGGTAGCCAGCGGACTGACATCCTGATTGAAGTGGGCGGCGGTGCCGGTCGTGCCCCATAGCAGGGCGGCCGTGAGGACGGAAAGGTTGCCGATCTGGCGTTCCAGCGCTGGGCGGAAGGGCGTCCGGGAGAAGGAGTGCTGCATGGTGGATGGCTCGCAATGAAGTGTGTCTCGGTGTGCACGAGATTACGCCTCATCGCGAGAATATATTGTGCTGAAACTACGCTCTGATCTGCCAGGAGAAGCAAAACGTCATATACCGCCAGAGTGCGGTGGTTGACTGCTGGTTCGGATGCTCAATCGGTTGTTCAGATGATCGAATCAGTCGGTCATTCAGTCATTCAGTCATTCGGGGGAGTGAGGCTCGAATACTGGCGCGTCATCTCGCGTGGCGACTGGCCGAAGTAGCAGGAAAAGCGCCGCGAGAAGGCGGAGAGGTTCTGATAGCCGACGGCCTCGGCGACCTGCTGGACGCTGAGATCGGTATGGATCAACTGCGCCCGCGCGCGCTCCATGCGTCTGGCAGTCAGGTACTGCTTGACGCTGACGCCCAGATTGTCGCGGAACACCTTGTGAAACTGGGTCGGGCTCAGGTGGGCGAGTCGGGCCAGTGATGCCACGTCGTGGGACTGCTCGAGCTGCGCGTTCATGGCGTCGAGCACCCTAAGCAGACGACGGTCGACGCGTTGATCACAGGTCTGCTTCTCCAGCAGGCCGAGAAACAGCGCGATGGAGAGCTGATCGATGTGCTTGTCGACCTCACCCTGCAGCTGGGCTTCGAGAAACAGCAGGTAGTTCATCAGCAGGGTGCTGATCGAGAACACCACGCGTTGCGACGCCGCGAGGTTGTCGGGCAGGTAGTCCAGGTCAGCGACGATGAAGCGCGCGGCGTCCTTGGCATGAAACAGATGTGACTCCCCGGGGCGAATGATGACGCACTCGCCGGTGACCACGGTGCCGTGATGGTTGCCGACTTGGATATCGAGATGGCCGCGGATCGGCAGCACCAGTTGGTGGTGGGCGTGATCATGGACCGTGGCCTGTGGGGTATAGGCGCGCAGCGAGAGTGTCGTCATGGTGCGGTGGCCATCATCCGGCGATGCAAGGGCAGCATGTAGAGCAAGAAGAACACGCGGGTATCAGCGGCTCAGCTCGATGCTGCGGGTCTGGCCGCGGCCGACCTGAACCTGACTGAGAATCAGCGGGCTGCGTGTGCCGTCCGGCAACTGGACGACACCGGCGACATAGAAGGTGCCGGATGGCAGGCCAGTGGCATTGAAGTAGCCATTGCTGTCAGTGCGCACGATGTGGGTGTAGGCCTGGGCGCGCGGGTCGGCGCGAGACGCCGTCTTGCCTGCCAGTGCCAGTTCCGCGGCTTCCGCGGAGTAGGTGGTAACCGGGGCGATCGAGATGCCCGCCCGGTTGGCGTAGATCGTCTGGCCCTGCCACTCATAGGACATGCGGCCCTTGATCACCGAGGTGCCGGTCTTGTCGAGCCTGGCGTACTCCGCCTCCGGGAAGGCGACGGTGCGCTGGACGCGCTGCTCGCCCTGTTCGGTCTGCGAGGAGGAGCCGAAGTCCGGCAGCGAAATGCTGTCGGCCATGCGCGAGGCGCTTTCACACCCGGCAAGAA
>NZ_CFDJES010000060.1:16812-18493 GCF_983723665.1 Cobetia sp.
GACGCCCAGTACATTCGTGCCGTCGGCGGCACTACCTGGCACTGGGCGGCGTCTGCCTGGCGTTTTCTGCCCAGCGATTTCGTGCTCAAGAGCGAGTATGGCGTCGGGCGCGACTGGCCGATCGGCTATGACGACCTGGAAGACTATTACTTCCGTGCCGAGGTCGCGCTGGGTGTCTGGGGGCCGAATGATGTCGATCTCGGCAGCCCGCGCAGCGCAGAGTATCCGATGGCACCGCTGCCGCTGTCGTGGAATGAGCGGCGGGTCAGCGAGCGCATCAATCCCCACGGCTTTGACATGGTCACCGAGCCGGTGGCGCGCAACAGCCGCCCCTATGATGAGCGCCCGACCTGCTGCGGCAACAACAACTGCATGCCTATCTGCCCGATCGGTGCGATGTATTCCGGCATCATCCATGTCGAGAAGGCCGAACGTGCCGGTGCCAGACTGATCGACAATGCCATCGTGCATCATCTGGAAAGCGACGCCAGCGGCAAGATTCGCGAGGTGCGCTATCTGGACCCCGACGGCAAGCAGCATCGCCTGAGCGCGGCGCGAGTGGTGCTGGCGGCTAATGGCATCGAGACGCCCAAGCTGATGCAGATGTCGGTCAACGCCCATACCCCCGATGGGGTGGGTAACCAGAACGACATGGTCGGCCGGCATCTCATGGACCATCCCGGTACCGGGGTGAGCTTTCTGGCCGATGAGCCACTGTGGGCCGGGCGTGGCCCTCAGGAGATGACCTCGATCATCACCTGGCGCGACGGCGACTTCCGCAAGGACTTCGCGTCCAAGAAGCTGCACCTGTCCAACATTGCCCGCACGCAGCAGATGACCACGGAGGTGCTGTCGGAAACACCGCTCAGGCTCGGCGCGGATCTGCAGGCGCAGATCGATAATCGCGCCAGCCGCTATGTGCAGTTCGACAGCTTCCACGAGCTGTTGCCAGAGGCCGCCAATCGCATCACGCCGTCAAAAAAACGTGACGCTCTCGGCCTGCCACGCCCGGAATTCCGTTATGCTATCGATGATTACGTCAAGCGCAGCGCCGCGCATACCCGTGAACAATATGCGCGTATCGCTCAGCTGATGGGAGGCACCGACATCGCGTTCCGTGATGAGTTCTCCAACAACCAGCATATCTGCGGTACGACCCTGATGGGAGACAACCCCAAAGACTCCGTGGTGGATCGCGATTGCCGAGTGCATGGCCATGACAACCTGTTTGTCGCCAGCTCCGGCAGCATGCCCACCGTCGGGTCGGTCAATTGCACCCTGACCATCGCGGCGTTGTCTCTGCGTATTGCCGATCTGCTCGAACAGGAAATATAAGCATGGTCCCGCACGTCCGTACTGCTGGCACCCGTGATGCCATTGATGAGAAAGGTCGCGGTGCCCGCCCGATCCTTCGCCCCGCACGCCTGACCCGTGCCGTCCGCCTGGCCGCCATTGCGGGCACCAGTGCCATGTTGCTCAGCGCCTGCGGCAGCGGCGAGGATGAGCACGCCAGACAGGTACAAGCCGACAAGGCCGCCACCGATGACCCCGCGCTGATCGAGAAGGGCCTGTACATGGCGCGCGCCAGTGATTGCGCGGCCTGTCACAGCACCGAGGACGGCGATGAATATGCCGGTGGCCTCGGCTTCGAGACGCCGGTGGGCGAGATCTACGCCACCAA
>NZ_CFDJES010000061.1:0-1103 GCF_983723665.1 Cobetia sp.
TCCAGCGCCGGTATCCACCAGCACGCCAGCAGCGCCACTCCCAGCGCATTCAGGAGCGCTAGTCGTCGCAGGTTGAAGCCTGTCTGCGACCTGTGCGACCTCTGCGAGCGGGGCGGGGGTGAGGGTTGCACGTGCGGAGCCTGCTGCGAACCACTGGTTCGCTGTGAAGACGCAGTATCAGCGGCGTGCAAGGAAGGACTGTCGGGGGCGGCGGGAGTCATGTCGTGTCAGCTCTGCGGGCTCATGTCGGGACAGGCTCACTCAGGCCGGTAGCTCGCTGGCCAGAGGACTCGAGACAGGCGACGCGGAGTGGCGATCTGGTCGAAATTCTAGAGCAGGCTCCGCTTTGAAAACACTGTTTTCAAAGTTGGCGAGGTGGACAGATGGTTGCGTCCATCGCGCTGGTGGCAAGCCGGCGGTAGTCCGGCAGGTGACACTCAGGCGCATGGCGTGAGGGCCTGTCGTTCATGACAGCCGTGCGCATGATCGCTACCCTTGCTGTCATGTCCGTTCCTTACCCACCGTTCTCTCCGTCTGCCGGGTGATTGCCGTTGCCGGCAATGCCACTGGCGGGCGCCACAGGAGTCATCCATGTCCATTACCGTGCGTCGTCTATCGCGTTATACCTCCGTGGGGTTCGCTATCTCCTTGCTGGCTGGCTGCGCGGCCATGACACAGCCTCCGCAGGGCAGTGCCTCATCGGGTGCCGCTGCTCCTGCCCTGGTGGGCACCCAATGGAGTTTCTCCGCCACGGATGCCAGTGAAGAGGCCGCCAACTTCCTGTTGCAGCCCCCCAGCCAGCAGCAGCTGGCAGACGAGGAGGATGACCGTCTGCGTCTGGTCGGCAGCAATGGTTGCAATCGCCTGATGGGGCCGGTGGTACTGGATGAGTCGCGTCAGACGCTGGACATCGGCCCGCTGGCCTCGACCATGAAGATGTGCCCCAACCCCGAGCAGTCCAACGCCTTCAATCGCATGCTCGAGGATGTGGCCAGTTACCAGATCATCGGCAGCGGTGAGAGCGCTCGGCTGCGCGTGATGGATGACACCGGCTATCTGCTGGCGACCTTCATGCCGCTGGAAGGCGCCGCCGAGTAATTGCT
>NZ_CFDJES010000061.1:1203-5509 GCF_983723665.1 Cobetia sp.
GGCGATTCGCGAGCGGGCTGCCAGAAACGAGAAAGCCCCCTGCACCGTTCGATGCAGGGGGCTTTTGCTTGCGTACAGAGCGTGCGTGACTTACAGCGCTTCGATCTTGACGCGCTGGCTTTCCAGCAGCGCAAGTTCCGCCTGGGCATCGGCCAGCTTGGCGCGCTCCTTCTCGACCACATCAGCCGGTGCACGACCGACGAACTTCTCGTTGCCGAGCTTGTTCTCGAGGCCGGTGATGACCTTCTGCTGCTTCTCGTGCTCCTTGTCGATGCGCTTGAGCTCGGCTTCCTTGTCGATCAGGCCTGCCATCGGCACCAGCACTTCCAGCTCACCGACGCGCTGGATGGCGGACATCGGAGCTTCGTCGCCTGCCGCCAGGAAGGTGATGCTTTCCAGACGTGCCAGCTTGGAGAGGAACAGGCGGTTGGCTTCCAGGCGCTCGGCATCGCCAGCCGCGCCGTTCTGCAGGAAGACTTCCAGCGGCTTGGCCGGTGACAGGTTGAGCTCGCCGCGCACGTTGCGGATGGCGATGATGATGCCTTTCAGCCACTCGATATCGCGGATGGCCTGTTCATCGATCCGGTCGGCTTCGGCCTGTGGCCACGCCTGGCTCATGATGCTCTCGCCTTCCACCGGCTTGCCGGCGTGCGGTGCGATACGCTGCCAGATCTCCTCGGAGATGAACGGCATCATCGGGTGGATCAGGCGCAGGATGGTCTCGAGGGCGCGCACCAGGGTGCGACGCGTGCCGCGCTTGGCTTCGATGCTGGCGTTGTCGTCCCACAGAACCGGCTTGGACAGCTCCAGATACCAGTCGCAGTACTCGTTCCAGATGAACTCGTAGAGCGCCTGGGAGGCGTGGTCGAAGCGGAACTCTTCCAGCGCGCGGGTGACCTGCTGCTCGGTCTGCTGCAGGCGCGCGATGATCCAGCGATCGGCCAGCGACAGTTCGACGGTTTCGCCGTTGACGCCGCAATCCTGGTCCTCGGCATTCATCAGCACGTAGCGCGCCGCATTCCACAGCTTGTTGCAGAAGTTGCGATAGCCATCGAGACGGCCCATGTCGAACTTCACGTCACGCCCGGTGGAGGCGAGTGACAGCAGGGTGTAGCGCAGCGCATCGGTACCGTGAGGCTCGATGCCTTCCGGGAACTCGTTGCGGGTGGCCTTGGCGATCGCCTTGGCCTTCTTCGGCTGCATCATGTTGCCGGTACGCTTCTCGACCAGCTCCTCGATGCCGATGCCGTCGATCAGGTCGATGGGGTCGAGCACGTTGCCCTTGGACTTGGACATCTTCTGACCGAGGCTGTCGCGCACCAGACCATGCACGTAGACCTTGCGGAACGGCACTTCACCCTTGAACTTCAGGGTGAACATGATCATCCGCGCCACCCAGAAGAAGATGATGTCGAAGCCGGTGACCAGCACGTCGGTGGAGTGGAAGGTCTTGAGTTCTTCCGTGTCCGCCGGCCAGCCGAGGGTGCCGAAGGTCCACAGCGCGGAGCTGAACCAGGTGTCGAGGACGTCTTCGTCCTGACGCAGTTCGACGTCGGCACCCAGGTTGTTCTCGGCGCGGACTTCCTCTTCATTGCGGCCGACATAGACGTTGCCGTCGTTGTCGTACCAGGCCGGAATGCGGTGGCCCCACCACAGCTGACGCGAGATGCACCAGTCCTGCAGGTCACGCATCCACGCGAAGTACATGTTCTCGTAGTTCTTGGGCACGAACTCGATGTCGCCGTTCTCGACCGCCTCGATGGCCGGACGCGCCAGCTCCTCGACGGCCACGAACCACTGGTCCGTCAGCAGCGGCTCGATGACATCGCCGGAGCGGTCACCGTGCGGCAGGGTGTTGTTGACGGCCTCGACCTGCTCCAGCAGGCCCAGCGCGTCCATGTCGGCGACCAGCTTCTCGCGGGCGACGAAGCGATCCAGACCGGCGTAGGCGGCCGGCAGGCTGGCGTCTTCCTGGGGCTGCGGACGGCCCTGGAGGTCATAGATCTCGGCGCGCTCCAGGATGGTGGCATCCTGGCTCATCACGTTGATCAGCAGATGGCCCTGACGCTTGCCGACTTCGTAGTCATTGAAGTCGTGGGCCGGGGTGATCTTGACGCAACCGGAGCCCTTTTCCATGTCGGCGTGCTCATCGGCGACGATGGGGATGCGACGGCCGACCAGCGGCAGCTCGATGAACTTGCCGACCAGGCTTGCGTAGCGCTCATCCTTGGGATTGACGGCCACGCCGGTGTCACCCAGCAGGGTTTCCGGGCGCGTGGTGGCGACGATGACGTAGTCCTTGCCATCGGCGGTCTTGACGCCATCGGCCAGCGGGTAGCGGAAGTGCCAGAAGCTGCCCTGCTGATCGCGGTTCTCGACTTCGAGATCGGAAATCGCGGTGTGCAGGGTCGGGTCCCAGTTGACCAGACGCTTGCCGCGGTAGATCAGGTCTTCCTTGTGCAGGCGCACGAAGACTTCCTGCACCGCCTTGTAGAAGCCGTCATCCATGGTGAAGCGCTCGCGCTTCCAGTCGATGCTGGTGCCCATGCGACGCAGCTGGCGGGTGATGTTGCCGCCGGACTCTTCCTTCCACTCCCAGATCTTGTCGGTGAAGGCTTCGCGGCCGAGATCATGGCGGGTCTTGCCTTCTTCGGCGGCGACCTTGCGCTCGACCAGCATCTGGGTGGCGATACCGGCGTGGTCGGTGCCTACCTGCCACAGGGTGTTGCGACCCTGCATGCGGCGCCAGCGGACCAGGGTGTCCATGATGGAATCCTGGAAGGCGTGGCCCATGTGCAGGGAGCCGGTGACGTTGGGCGGCGGGATGACCAATGAGAAGCTCTCGCCCTGGCCTGACGGCGCAAAGCGGTTGTCGGATTCCCAGCGCTCGTACCAGCGCGTCTCGATGGCGTTCGGTTGGTAGGTCTTGTCCATGGGTCTGCATTGATCCGGTTGGGCGGGGCGTCCCGCGCCGGCTCAAGGAGCGGTCAGCGCAGGCAGAAAATGGGCTCGATTATAGCGCCGCTGATGACGGGCGTCATTCGGTCTTGGCGGGCAGGCCCTCGTGGCGTCTGGCAGACGCTGTTTTCACAAAGCAGGCAACATCCACGCACTGATGCCGTATCCTGTTGCGACCTCATGACGCCGAGGCTTGCCGCCTCGCACACTTCCCATTCTCTCACGCTCGCGGAGCCGCAATGTCCAAGCCTCGCCCCACGGACGGTGCCCCTCGTCCGACACGTCGTTGGGTCTGGCATGAACTGCTGCGTCATGCGCTGGTGCCATTGCTGGTGCTCGAGGTGGCGCTGCTGGGCTGCTATCTAGTGTTGCACTGGCTGGTCTCCGGGCAGCAGGACTCCACGCGCAGTGAGCTGGTGAATACCCAGCTCGAGCAGCTGACCCATTACGAGGCAGAGCACATCAGCCTGCTGGCGGACGACTGGCGCAGCGATGCCCGTCAGCTGGCGCGCAGCACTCTGCGTCACATGGACACCCCCGTGACGTCCCGCCAGCGCGAGCAGGAGCTAAAGCGCCACATGAGCGCGGGCGACGGCACCCTGTACGTCGCCGAGAACGATGGTGGCGCCGGCTCCTATTACTCCTCGCTGGTGCCCAGCTATCTGCAGGACCACGACAAGGTGGTGCGCCTCTCGGCAATGGATGCCCAGGTGTCGGACATGCTCGCCACGCAACCCGAGCTGCGCCAGATCTGGTTCTCCGGCTACGACGGCTATTTCCGCATGTTGCCGTGGACCGATACCCGCAACATCTTCACGCCTGGCGTCGACCTCACCAGCTACGGCTTCTACTACCTGGCGGATGACCGCAACAACCCGAGTCGTGGCGCCGTCATCACGCCGCCCTACCAGGACCCGGTCGGCAGCGGCTGGCTGGTCTCGACGCTGATGCCGGTCCATCGCGGCGACTTCCTCGAAGGCGTGGTCGGCATCGACGTCACCCTCGATTCTCTGGTCGAGCGGCTCGAGAATGCCGAGCTGCCCTGGGGCGCCTATCTGATTCTGGTGAGTGACGATGTCGTCATGGCCATGCCGAGGGTCGGTGAGCAGGATTTCGGCCCCCAGCCCGTCCCTGAAGTGGTGCCGATGCCGCTGCTGCACGATCGCTTCCTCGATACGGCGCATGATGTCGAGAACTCCCCGGCCATGGCGCACCTGCTGCGCAGCATCTCGGATGAGGCGCAGGGCGTGCGCAGCGTTTCCTTGCTCGCCGGTGAGCGGCTGGTCGGCTGGCAATCGGTGCCGGGCACCGACTGGCGGTTGCTGGCGGTGGTGGATGCGCAGCAGGT
>NZ_CFDJES010000061.1:5609-13540 GCF_983723665.1 Cobetia sp.
CAGCGGCGCGACCAGATCGAGCTTGAACGCGCCGAAGGTGCGCGCCACGTCGAGATGGTGATGGCGGCCTCCGGCGATGCCACCTGGCGCTATGACTTCGATCAGGACGATCTCTACCTGCACGAGAATTTCTTCCTGATGCTGGGGCTGCCAGTCCGCGCCAGCATGCATCTGGCGGACCTTGACGCCATGACGCACCCGGAAGACCTCGTCGGCCTGCTCGAGGCGCGCTGGCGGGTCATGCACGGGGAAAGCTGGGCCGAGGCGCGCGACGTGCGCTACCGGCATGCGCGTGGTCACTGGGTCTGGGTGCAGATTCGCGGCCAGATCACCCGGCGTGATCATGAGGGCCGGCCACAGCGCGCTACCGGGCTTGCGCTGGACATCCAGCGCCACAAGCAGTCACTCAAGCTGCTGGAGGCGGCCCGTGACAGTGCCACCGAGGCCAGCCAGTCCAAGTCGCGTTTCTTCTCGAGTTTCAGTCACGAGATTCGCACCCCGCTCAACGCCATCATGGGCTTCACGGATCTGCTCTGCGAGGAAGCCGACCTGACCCGCGAGCAGCGCCGCTACGTGGATGAGGCCAGTCATGCGGCGGCACAGCTGTCGGCGCTGATCGAGGACGTGCTGCAGATGTCGAGTCTGGAAGCCGGTGATCTGCCGCTGGATTGCCAACCTCTCTCGGTGGGCCAGAAGCTGATACGACTGGCGGGGCAATATCAGCCGCGCCTGGAGAGTGCCAATCTGACGCTATCGCTGGCATTGGAAGGCGAGTCACTGTGGCTGAATGCCGACCAGCGGCGCCTGGATCAGATTCTCGGCAACCTGATGGGCAACGCCATCAAGTACAACCGCGAGGGGGGCTGGATCCGTCTGGCCATCGGCCAGGAGCACAACGCCAGCGGAGTGGAGATGGGCTGGGTGGAAATCACCGATGGCGGCTTCGGCTTTGATTCCGCGCAGGCGGTCCAGCTGTTCCAGCCGTTCTCGCGTCTGGGACGTGAAGATTCAGGCATCGAGGGCACCGGGCTCGGGCTGGCGCTGTCGCGGGAGCTCGCCCGCCGCATGGGCGGTGACATCACGGCGCGGGGCGAGCTGGGCGAGGGCGCCAGCTTCCGGGTCTGGTTGCCGCTGGCGGATGTCAGCGCCCATGAGCGCGTCGTCCAGGCGGCGTGGTCGGCGGAGAAGGTGCTGCCGGTGCCCTGTCGCTGGCTGGTGATCAGCACCCGGGCGCAGGACCGTCTGCGCCTCGAGGTGATCGGCAGTCACGTCGCCAATCTGGAGATCATCATCGCCAGCAGTGCGGCCCAGGCGTTGCGCCTGGTGCGAGATGTCAGCCCGTGTCTGGTCATCTTCGGCGATGTGCCGGACATGAACGTGGCGGCGCTGTTCGCCGAGATCCAGCGCATGCCGCGCGAACTGCCGTTGTGGGCCGTGCGTATCGGGGAGCGTCACGCCAGCGAGGCCGCAGGCGGCCTGCCCGAGGCCTTCTTCGACAGCGGTGAGAGTCCGCCCGGCATGGCCGATATCGAGCGCTGGATGACGCATCTGATGGTCAACTTCCAGCGTGCCTGCGATACGGATCGCTGACGCATGGCGTGTCGCTCAGCTGACGCCCTTGAGCTGATGCGAGCGCACGGCATAACCGCGCGACTTGTATGTGCGCCAGCATTCGCGCTTGGTCACCAGCACATCCTGATGCTGATTGATGATCTCGGCGACGCGCTCGAAGCGTGAGAACCACTCGGGAATCTCGGGGTGCAGGTTGAGCAGCGCCTCGATACCCGGCGCCGGGGCGTCCTGCCAGCCGATGGTGACCGGCGGGCGCGGCACGTCATCGGCGTGTTCGGCCTCGCGGGCGGCCATGTCGAGATCGATATCCAGCGCATGGGGCACGAAGCTTTCCGGGCGGAACTGCCACAGATGCTCATCGAACTGACGCGCCATCGCCTCGTCCTCGACATGCACATGCAGGCGAAAGCCCTTGGCGTGGATGGTCTCGGCCAGCCGGCAGGCGAATTCCAGCCGGGCTTCCAGCGTGGTGTCGGGCAGGATGTAGAAGTCGATCTGGGTCATGGGCACCGCTCGGGCAAGGAATTCTCGAGCGCTCAGGATACCGCACTCGCCGCGCGGCTTCGATGCAGCCTGCCTCCCGTGACGTCTTTCCGCAGTCAGATATCCGTGCGCCAGAAACCCCAAGGCCCGCCTCTTTCGAGGCGGGCCTTGGGGTTTTGGTCATCCTTCAAGCCACAGGGGCAGGCTCGAGGACTTGTTTCCGTGCACTAATGTCAGTGCACTTATACCAGGCGCGTCATCCAGCCACGCGTGTCTTCGGCGCGACCGTATTGCAGGTCCAGCAGCTGGCTGCGCAGACGCATGGCGACATCACCGGCGTTGGCGGTCAGGTCGAGGCGACCTTCTTCACTGACCAGCTCGCCCACCGGGGTGATGACGGCGGCGGTACCGCAGGCGAACACCTCGGTGATCTCGCCGGAGGCGATGCCTTCACGCCACTCGTCGATGCTGATCGGGCGCTCTTCCGGCGTCAGGCCCAGATCGGTCGCCATGGTCAGGATGGAGTCACGGGTGACACCTTCCAGAATGGTGCCGGTCAGGCGCGGCGTGACCAGACGGCCGTCCTTGAAGACGAAGAACAGGTTCATGCCGCCCAGTTCCTCGACCCACTTGTTCTCGGCGGCGTCCAGGAACACGACCTGGTCACAGCCATTGGCGGAGGCTTCGCTCTGCGCGGCCAGTGAGCCCGCGTAGTTGCCGCCGCACTTGGCGAAACCGGTACCGCCGGCGGCCGCACGGTTGTAGTGCGAGGACAGCCAGATGGAGACCGGCTTGATGCCGCCCTTGAAGTAGGCCGCCACCGGTGAGGCGATCACGTAGTAATCGACTTCACGCGACGGACGCACGCCGAGGAAGGCTTCGCTGGCGATCATGAACGGACGCAGATAGAGGCTGCATTCGTCACTGACGCTGGCCGGAGTCGGCACCCAGGCGCTGTCCCGCGCGAGCAGGGCCTTGAGCGAGCCGACGAAGTCCTCGTCGGACAGCTCCGGCAGTGCCAGACGGCGGGCGGAGTTGCGGAAACGTGCGGCGTTCTTCTCGGGGCGGAAGGTCCACACCGAGCCGTCTTCATGACGGTAGGCCTTGATGCCTTCGAAGATTTCCTGGGCGTAGTGCAGTACCGAGGCGGCGGGGTCGAGGCTCAGCGGGCCGTAGGGGCGGACTTCATGGCCGTGCCAGCCGCCGTCGGCGGTCCAGCGTACATGGGCCATGTGATCGCTGAAGTGACGGCCGAAGCCGGGATTGGCCAGAATGGTGTCACGAACGGCAGCATCCGCCGGTTGCGTGGACGCGCGGACGTCGAAGCCTTTGGTCACGTGGGTGTCTCCGTAGCAGCGAGACCCCCGACGCGGAACGCCGGGGGTCGAATCATTTTTATAGGACCTCTCGGGTCAGCGGTGCCGAGTGGCGTCGCGACCCGCGTGTCTCAACGCTAGCACGCTATCGAGAGCATGCGAAGCCTCAGACGGTCTCTTCCTGCGGGGCGCTGAGTTCCGCTTCGCGGTCCAGCAGGTATTGGGTCAGAAGGCCCACCGGGCGGCCGCTGGCGCCTTTCTGCTTGCCGGACATCCAGGCGGTGCCGGCGATGTCCAGATGCGCCCACGGGAAGGTGTCCGCGAAGCGGGACAGGAAGCAACCTGCGGTGATCATGCCGGCTTCGCGACCGCCGATGTTGGCGATGTCGGCGAAGTTGGAATCCAGCTGCGTCTGATATTCGTCCCACAGCGGCATGTGCCAGGCGCGGTCCCAGGCTTCTTCGCCGGCGTCGAGCAGGTCGAGCGCCAGGTCATCATCGTTGGAGATCAGGCCGGTGGCGTGATTGCCCAGCGCGATGACGCAGGCGCCGGTCAGGGTGGCGATGTCGACGACACTGGCCGGCTCGAAGCGCTCGGCGTAGGTCAGCGCATCACACAGCACCAGACGGCCTTCGGCGTCGGTGTTGAGGACTTCGACGGTCAGGCCCTTCAGGGTCTTGATGATGTCGCCCGGCTTGGTGGCGCGGCCGTCCGGCATGTTCTCGGCGCTGGCCACGATGGCCACCACGTTGAGCTTGGGCTTGAGTTCCAGCACGGTGCGCATGGTGCCGAACACGCTGGCCGCGCCGCCCATGTCGTACTTCATCTCGTCCATGCCGGCGCCCGGTTTGAGCGAGATGCCGCCGGTATCGAAGGTGATGCCCTTGCCGACCAGCACGTGCGGAGCTTCGTTCTCGTCTTCCGCGCCGCGGTATTCCATCACGATCAGGCGGCTCGGCTCTTCACTGCCGCGGCCGACCGACAGCAGGGACAGGGCGCCGAGCTCCTCGAGCTCTTCCTCGCCGAGCACGGTCACCTTCAGGGCGCCATCGGAGGCAGCACCCAGTTGCTCGGCACGCTCGCCCAGGTAGCGCGGCGTGCAGATGTTGCCCGGCAGATTGCCCAGCGTGCGCGCTTCATTGACGCCCATGCCGATGGCGGCACCGACGCGCAGGCCGGCTTCCAGCTCGGCCTGACGCTGCTTGTCGGCACTAACCACGCTCAGGCGGGTCAGAGAGACGGGCTCGCCCGGCTTGCTCTTCATCTCGGTGAAGCGATAGGCAGTGCGCAGCGCGCTCTCGGCGATCATGCGCGCCATCCAGTCAGCCTCACGCAGCTCGAGATTCAGCTCGAGACCAGCGAAGGCCGCGTCTTCGATGGGCAGCTTGAGCAGGGCGGTCATGGCGGCGTCGAGGCCACGCTTGTAACGGCTTTCGTCGAGCTTTTCCTCACTGCCGAAACCGGCCAGCAGCAGGCGCTGAGCGCCGAGGCCCGGAGCGAAGGGCACCAGCAGGGTATTGCTGAGCTCGGGCTTGAAGTCGCCGCGCTCGATCAGCTGGGAAATCAGCTTCTCGCTGGCATCGTCGAGTCGTGCCGCAGCACCGGTGAGGTCGCCCTCGATGACAGGTACCACGATGCAGGCGGTTTCAAGCTGGGCCGGATTGGCAGTGACTACAGGAAATTCCATGGCAACTCCACGCGCGCGAGTGAGGGTACGAAGATGAACAGTACAAGGATGAAGGATGTCGTCAGGCCAGGCGTGCCCGGCTCGCGGCGACATCGGGGTCATGGTCTGGATGGGGGCGCAGACCGCTCATGACAAGCTGAGCTGGCATGCACGAGTGAGGGCAGTCCATCATGTCAGGCTGTCCACGTGCAATGCCTGCAGCCGCGACAAGGCAGCATCCTTTCTGGATAATGCTGCTGCTGAGGGGGAGCCGCTCCCGTCCAGTCTTCAGACCCGTGCCGCCAGTGTACGCAAAGGCTGCGCACCATGCATGAGGGGGATGATGCCTTCATGTGATCACGACCATTCCTCCACCGGCTATCATCGATCTGGTCAACACGCTCGCTTGCGAGCGGGAAACAGGAGTTCCACTTGATCATCTTCCGCTACCTGACACGCGAGATACTCACCACCATGGCCGCCGTGGCCGGGGTGCTGATGCTTGTCATCATGGGCAGCCGATTCATCCGCTATTTCAGTGATGCGGCGGAGGGGGATTTCCCGGCGTCGATTCTCGGCAGCCTGATGCTCTATCACCTGCCGGGTTTCTTCGAACTGCTGCTGCCGCTGTCCTTCTTCCTCGCCGTGTTGCTGGCCTTCGGTCAGCTGTACATGAACAGCGAGATCACCGTGCTGGTCGCCTGTGGCGTCGGCCCGGAGCGCCTGCTGCGTGTCACCCTGCTGCCGGCGTTGTTGATCACGGCGCTGGTCGCGGCCTGCAGCCTCTATCTGACGCCTGCCGGCGCGCTCAAGAATGAGCTGTTGCTCGAGCAGCAGAAGCAGAAGACCGACTTCTCGATTCTCGGCGCGGGACGCTTCCAGGAGATCGGCAATCGCACCGTCTATGCCGAGAGCATGAGTGATGACAACAGCGAGCTGGAAAACGTCTTCATCGCCGAGGCAGGTGACAGCAATGCCGCCAGCACGCCCGACAGCGAACCGAGCCAATCGGTGGTGCGCGCCGAGCGTGCCTTCCAGGAAGTCAGCCCCGAGACCGGCAGTCGCTATCTGGTGTTGAGCGACGGCACGCGCTACGGGGTGGAGCCGGGCAAGGCGATCGCCCAGCGACTGGGCTTTGACCGCTACGGCGTGCGCATCACCGAGGGCCAGGACGCTGCGGCTCTCAAGGAGGACATCGAGCTTGCGACCACGGCGCAGCTCTGGGCTTCCGATCTTCCGGAGGCCAAGGCCCAGCTGCAGTGGCGCATCTCGCTGCCGTTGATGGTGCCGATCCTGATGCTGATCGGCCTGCCACTGGCACGCGTCAATCCGCGTCAGGGGCGTTTCGCGCGTCTGCTGCCGGCCATCTTCGTGCATATCACCTATCTCAGCCTGTTGATCGCGGCGCAGAATGCCGTCGCATCCGAGAAGTACCCGGCCGCCATCGGCCTGTGGCCCATTCACGGCGTCTATCTGGCGCTCGGCATCTGGCTGAGCTGGCGCGACAACCGCGGAGGTGGCCGCTGATGCTGCTTGATCGTCTCGACCGTTACATCGCCCGCAATGTGCTGGTGGCCATGCTGGTGGTGCAGGTACTGATTCTCGGGCTCGACCTGATGATCACCTACATCAATGATCTGGGGGATGTGAAAGGCGACTACGGCGCCTTTGAAGTGCTCCTCTATCTGCTGATGCGTCTGCCGTCGCGCTTCTACGAATTCGTGCCGGTCGGCGTACTGCTGGGCGCCCTGATCGGGCTGGGCAGCATGGCCTCGAGCAATGAGCTGACCATCATGCGTGCCGCCGGTCGCTCACTGACGCGCATTCTGTGGGGCGTGATGAAGCCGCTGGGGCTGGTCATCGCCATCACCATGGCGGTCGGTGAATATGTCGCCCCTGTCACCGAGCTGCAGGCTGACGCCTGGCGCGCCGAGAAGCAGCAGGGCGCAGGCGCCGTCTACGCGGAAGGCGGCGGCTGGCAGCGCGAGGGCAACGACTACTACCGATTCGGCTCGATTCGCAGCGATGATGTGGTGCTCAATGTGACCCGCTATCGCTTCGATGACGAGCGCCATCTGACCCAGGCGCTCTACGCCAGGCGCGCCGTCTGGGAGAGCGATGGCTGGACGCTGGAGGCGGTGCAGACCACCACCTTCGAGTCTCAGGATGGCGAGCCGAGCGCCACCACGGTGGCTCAGCAGGAGACCCGCGAGTGGGACACCCAGCTGACGCCGGACCTGCTCAAGCTGGTCATCAGCGACCCCAAGCAGCAGTCAGCCTCCGACCTGTGGCGCTATTCCCGCTACCTGCAGGACCAGGGGCTGTCGGCCAATCAGCCGCTGCTCTACTTCTGGCAGAAGATTCTGCAGCCGCTGACACTGGCGGCGCTGGTGCTGGTGGCCGCCTCCTTCGTGTTCGGGCCCTTGCGCACGGTGGCGGCGGGGACACGGGTCTTCTACGGCATCGTGGTCGGCCTGCTGTTCAAGTATCTGCAGGACCTGCTCGCCCCGGCCTCGGTGGTGTTCGGCTTCGCGCCCATCTGGGCGGTGCTGGCGCCGATGCTGGCCTGTTACGTGATCGGCCTGCTGCTGATCCGGCGCAGTGGCTAGGGGCGCCCCGCACTCTCGCCGCCGTCTCGACCCGCAGGGAGCGCGCCCTGCGGGCCTGATGCGGCGTCTGGGCAGCGTGGTCTATGACGCCTTCCTCGTGATGGCGTTGTTGATCGTGCTGGGCTTCATCGGGGTCGCCGTCAATGGTGGTGAGGCCAACCAGTCGCCGCTGTTCCGCAGCCTGTTGCTGGTGGCGATGTTCGCCTTCTTCGGCGGCTGCTGGAGCCGCAGTGGCATGACGCTGGGCATGCAGGCCTGGCGACTGCGCATCGAGACGCCACAGGG
>NZ_CFDJES010000061.1:13640-18480 GCF_983723665.1 Cobetia sp.
AAAAAACGCCCCGCCAGTCATCGACTGGCGGGGCGTTGTGTTTTCCGCGAGTGCAGGGGTTGATCAGACGCCCAGCAGGCCATCCAGGCGCGTGATGATGCGTTCCACGCTGGCGCGTGACACCACCAGGCTGTCTTCCTGTGCCGCCGTCTCGGGCAGCTCGCGCGGCAGGTCGATCACCGCGGTGCCCATGCCTTCCAGGCGCACGCCCTCGCGATAACGCACGAAGGACAGCTGACCGATCGGACGCTGGCCATCGTGATCGAGGCGCGCCAGACGCGTGAAGGCGCTGACGGTATCGAGCACCGGCGCGCTGGTCAGCGGCAGGTGTGTCAGGCGCCATGCCAGCCAGCCATCAATGTCAACGGCTTCATCGCGCAGGGTGGCGAACCAGTGGCGCGCCTGATCCAGGCGATAGCGAGCACGGCCCTGCTTGTCAAGCCACAGCACGTCGGCGCTGGCCTGACGCGGGCTTTCCAGCTCGCCCGGCAGGTACAGCCAGGATTCGGTCAGGCGCTGCAGGGCGCCCGGCAGCGGCTCATCCAGGGTGCGCTCGTTGAGGGAGTCCAGCGCCGCGCTCAGGTCGCCCTGTTCCGCGCTCTCGCCGGTGTTGGAGTAACCGACGTTGTAGCGCCAGACGCGGTCGGAAATTTCCTGGGTGACCACGTGGTCATGGGGCAGAGCGATATGGCTCATCAGTTCACGCGCGTTGCAATGCTCATCCACCAGGCCTTCACGGCGGGCTTCACGATAGAGATTGCGCAGCAGCGGGGTCAGCGGCAGACGGTGGTGGTCACCGAAGCAGCTGCCGGCGTCGCGGACGGCGTCCAGATCAAGTGGCAGGTGGGACGTGGCGTGATGATCGGCGGTGGCGAGTTGTACTGACATGATATCGGGCTCCTTGCGGATTGGCGTTCGGAAATCGGCAGATAGGGCAACAGCAGACGGATTCAGGCCGGTCACGGCTTCAGCATGGCGCCCATCATCGGCATGCCGATGCGGGTCATGGCCATGAGGAGGCGGAGCGACGGAATCTCTTGCAGTGTCCTGTTCATGTTCTTTCCTGATTGCCTGGCGGGGCGTGGCAGTCATTTGCCTTCATCGTGACGCGGCGCTTCCCGTGAGCGAGGAGCTGGGCTGCGTTCGAGTGACCCGCCTGAGTGATCGGCTAGCGATGACTCATTATGTTTTGGTGCGATTGTTTTTCGAATTGCATAAAAAATCGTTATACATACTAGCGGCCTCGTGTGAAATCGCAACCCTACCTTTCTGTCAGCCACGAGCCATCATTCTTTATACGGCGCTGGCTTTCCCCACGGCAATGGCTTTGTGAGGCTGATGTGGCCTGCTTATGACATCGTGTGTTCCGCAACCGCAAACCGGCCAGAAATCGCCTCGCTAAGTATTTGATATAACGTGTGAATGAGAATTTTTTGCAGTCAGGTGTTGCGCATGTTTCTGCGAATCATTTACATTTGTCTCACTTGGAGTGAGCGAGGTGAGCCATGTACGTCTGTCTGTGCAAAGGTGTGTCAGACCACAAGATCCGCGAAGTCGTGGAACAGGGAGCGCGCAGCTTCCGCGAAGTCCGTGAGCAGACCGGATGCGCGACCCAGTGCGGCAAATGTGCCTGCATGGCCAAGACCATCACTCGCGAAGCGGTCGCGCGTGAAATGATGCCGGCAGAGGATCTCGCCTACGCGGTGTGATGCAGGCTTGAGCCGAGGCTCGCCTGCCGGCGACTGACACTCCAGTCGCCGCGCTGCCCAGCTGCGTGATCTGTTCTCGTCGACTCCCGGCAAGTGCTCGCTTGCCTGACGCCCGCCACCTGGTCTCAAGACCGGGTGGCGGGCGTTTTCGTATGGGCGCCAGGCAATCCGGTGTCGGTCGCCACATGACAACGCGGATACCAATCCTTCCCATTTGCGCCTAAAAGTCGATAACTTGTTGGTATGTCTCGAAAAATTCATGTTTTTGCGCCATACTTGCCGCACCTGACCGATAGGGCGCGCCTGACGTGCCCGCGCTGCGGCTGATGCATGCCGTCATCAGGCGCAGCACAGAACCTGACGCAAGCAGCAACCCTGACAAGAGAGGAATGGCGACATGAAAGGCGATCCCAAGATCATCGAGCATCTCAACACCATACTGGCCAACGAACTGGTCGCCATTAATCAGTACTTCCTGCATGCGCGCATGTACAAGGACTGGGGCCTCAAACGCCTGGCCAAGTGGGAATACGACGAGTCCATCGAAGAGATGCGTCACGCCGACACCCTGATCGAGCGCATCCTGTTCCTGGAAGGTCTGCCCAACCTGCAGGACCTCGGCAAGCTGCGCATCGGCGAGAACACCAAGGAAATGCTCGAGTGCGATCTGGCGCTGGAGCACCAGGCACATGGCGATCTGAAGGAAGCGATCGCCTACGCCGAACAGGTTCGCGATTACACCTCGCGTGATCTGTTCCGCAAGATCCTCGACGACGAGGAAGAGCACATCGATCACCTGGAGACCGAGCTGGGCCTGATCGAGAAGGTCGGCATCGAGCTCTACCTGCAGAAGCAGATCCACCACGAGATCGACTGATCCCGTGGCGGCTCGCTGAGCCGTGCCGAAATGAAAACGCCCCCGCTGCCGATGGCAGCGGGGGCGTTTTGTCTTCAGTGGCGCAGAACCGGCTTACTTGCCCAGTTCATTGACCAGCAGCGCTTCGACAGCCGCGATGCGGGCGTCTAGGCTCGCCTTGTCGGCGGCCAGCAGCGTGATGTGGCCGATCTTGCGCCCCGCACGCGGCGCCTTGCCGTAGTCGTGCAGACGCGCGCCGGGGATGGCGAGCACGGCGTCACGTTCCGGCATGCGGCCGATGATGTTGAGCATCGCGCAGGGCGTGAGCAGTGCGGTCTCGCCCAGCGGCATGCCGGCGACGGCACGCAGGTGATTCTCGAACTGGCTGGTGACGGCGCCTTCGATGCTCCAGTGCCCCGAGTTGTGCACACGCGGTGCGATCTCGTTGGCCAGCAGGCGCTCGCTGCCATCGGCGTCCTTGACGACGAAGAACTCGAAGGCCATCACGCCGACATAGTCGAGCTCGTGCATCACCTTGAAGGCAGCCGCCTCGGCTTCGGCCTGCAGGCCGTGGGAGTCGAGCGGCGTGGAGCAATGCAGGATGCCGCTGCGATGTTCATTGCGCGACAGCGGCCAGGCGCGTGTCTCGCCATCGCGACCGCGTACCGCGATCACCGAGACTTCGTGATCGAAGGCGATGAAGCCTTCCAGGATCAGCGGCACGCTGCCGAGTTCGGCGAAGGTGTCGGCGACGTCGGCCATTTCGCGCAGCACCTTCTGGCCCTTGCCGTCATAGCCCAGCGTACGTGTCTTGAGCACGGCGGGCAGACCGATGGTCGCGACGCCCGCTTCAAGGTCCGCCTGGCTGTCGACCAGCGCCAGCGGCGGCACCTCGATGCCCAGACGCATGAACAGCGACTTCTCGCTCCAGCGGTCACGCGCGGTATCCAGGGCGCCAGCCGGCGGGAAGGTCGGGCGCTCGGCCGCCAGACGCGCGACGGCGTCCGCCGGCACGTTCTCGAACTCGAAGGTGATGGCGTCAGAGGCCGCCACCAGCTGCGTCAGGGCCGCATCATCCTGCCAATCGGCGCAGAGATGATGACCGTGGACGCGACCGCAGGGCGAATCCGAAGGATCAAGGAAGGTGAAGCGGGCATTCAGGGCGGCGCCGGCCTGAGCCAACATGCGGCCCAGCTGACCGCCGCCGACGATACCGAAGCGGAACGGCTGGCTCATGGCTTACTCGCCTCCGTGGGACAGGCTGGGTGCGTCGGGGCGCGGGTCCGGATTGTCGAGCACACGGTCGGTCTGCTCGGCACGGAAGTTGATCAGCGCGGTGCGGATGGCCGGGTACTTGTTGGCCAGCTGGCTGGCGGCCAGCAGCGCGGCATTCACGGCACCGGCGCGGCCGATGGCCAGCGTGCCGGTGGGGATGCCGGCGGGCATCTGCACGATGGAGAGCAGGGAATCGACACCCGACAGCATGCTGGACTGCACCGGCACGCCCAGCACCGGCAGCCAGGTCTTGGCGGCACACATGCCCGGCAGATGCGCCGCGCCGCCGGCACCGGCGATGATGACCTCAAGGCCACGCTCGGCAGCGGTATCGGCATAGTCGAACAGCAGGTCGGGCGTGCGATGGGCAGAGACGACCTTGACCTCGTGTTCGATCCCCAGCGCTTCCAGGGTTTCGACCGTATGGCACATGGTCGCCCAATCCGATTTTGATCCCATGATGACACCAACCAGTGCGCTCATGCTTCCTCCGCTCTTGACGTGGTATGAACCAGCTCACAGTGCCTGCCAGACGTGCCGGGCAGTGCGCTGTGTGGGCGTGGCCGAGCCGCGCGGGCAGATCATGCCCGCAAGCGGCTCAATGCGTATGTCTGGAAAAACAAGCGGCGCAGTATAGCACCGCGACCGACAGGCGGCATGTACCTGTCTGGTCGGTCAGGATGTGGGTGCGGCAAGGCCGCGGATCAGCAGGACCACGCCGAGACCAGCGCGAAGCGTGGCACCGGCTCGCCCTGGATCTCGACGTTCTCCATGAACATGCTCAGCGGACGCACCCACAGCCCGCATTCACCATAAAGAGCACGATAGACCACCAGCAGCTCTTCGGTCTCGCTGTGGCGACTGGTGCCGATCACTTCGTAATGCGCGCCCTTGTAGTGGCGGTAGAGGCCCGGCACGGGACGATTTTCCGGCAGCGGCGGCATGGCAGGCAGGTCAGTCATGGCGATTTCCTTGAGGGTGAAGCCAAAAGCGAGAAGCA
>NZ_CFDJES010000062.1:0-2622 GCF_983723665.1 Cobetia sp.
TGACAGTCCGGGCATCGAGGCTCTGAATTTCCCTCCTTGCTGGTGGATTGCGGTAAATGACTTCCATGACTCCTTCACGACAGTCTTCCCTGCGGGAAGGCCTGCTGCTTGCCTGTGGCCGCGTGACACTGGCGATAGCGGCAGTATTGCTGGCTTCCACGGTGCTGATCATGCTTTACGGCGTGGTGATGCGCTATGTACTGGGCGGCGCGCCCATCTGGGTCGATGAGCTGACCCGCTATCTCATCATCGCCAGTGTCATGCTGGCGATCGGCGTCGTCTGGGCAGAAGGGGCGCACATGCGCGTGGCGCTGCTGGAACGGCGTCTGCCTCCGCGCATGGCCACGGCGCTGATCCATTACCAGTGGTGGCTGACGCTCGTTCTGATGGCGGGCGCGACCTGGATGACCTGGCACTACGCCATGTCGGCAAGCATGTTCCGCACCATGGGGCTGGGCGTCAGCCGCAGCGTGCCGATGCTGTCGATGCCGATCGGCTTCGCGCTGATCACGGTGCAGGTCCTGCTGCATGGCCCACGGCCGCTGACATCCCCGACGCTTGAGATCGCGCCGGACGAGGAGGTCGACGAGTCTGCGACACACGATGACAGGACAGGAGGGCCACGCTCATGATCTGGGCAATGTTGGCCATCTTCGTCGTGCACGTGCTGCTGGGCCTGCCGCTGTTTCTCTCCCTGCTCGTCACCGCCGTGACCGGCTTTCTGTTCGTCGATATTTCGATGCTGGAGCGCCTCGGGCCACAGCAGTTCTTCGGTGGCATCAATGCCTTCTCGTTGATGGCGATTCCGCTGTTCATTCTCGCCGGCAACCTGATGAACATCAGTGGCCTGACCGAACGCCTCATGCGCCTGGCACGCCTGATGGTCGGACATCTGCGCGGTGGCATGGGTCATGTCAACGTCGTTTCCAGCGTGTTCTTCGCTGGCGTCAATGGCTCGGCGGTCGCCGATACCTCCGCACTGGGCTCGCTGCTGGTGCCGGCCATGCGCAAGGAGGGCTATTCGACTTCCTTTGCCGCAGGTCTGACGGCGGGCAGCTCGTTGATCGGGCCGATCATCCCACCCAGCATCTTCATGATCCTCTACGCCTCGCTGACCAATACCTCCGTGGGCAGCCTGTTCCTCGCCGGTGTCGTACCCGGTCTGGTGCTGGCGGTGGCATTCATGGCGATGAATGCCTGGTATGCCCGGCGTCATGGTCTGCAGGCGCGCGGTCAGGCACCGGCACGTCGCGAAGTGATCGCGGCGGTCATCGGGGCACTGCCTGCGCTGGTGGCACCGGTAATCATCGTCTCCGGTATCGTGCTGGGCATCGTGACCCCGACCGAATCCGGCGCCTTGATCGTGGCCTATGTCCTGCTCTGCGGCTTGTGCCAGGGGCCGCTCAAGCTTGTCGATGTGTGGGGTGCCATCAAGGACACGGCGCGCCTGACCAGCGCCATCTTCGTGATCATGGCGGTGTCGTCCATCGTCAGCTGGCTGCTGTCCTATGCCCAGGTGCCCAATCAGTTCGTGGCATTGCTGACACCCTATATCGACAGCCCGATCCTGATCCTGCTGCTGCTCAGCGCCATCACCTTCGTCACCGGCATGTTCATGGAGGAAGTCTCGGCCTTGATGCTGCTGACGCCGATCTTCGTGCCCGTGGCCATGGCCGCCGGCATCGACCCCGTGCACCTGGGGGTCATCATCACGCTCAATATCACCATCGCGCTGATCACGCCGCCGATGGGCGCCTGCGTGTTCGTGGCCGCCGCGGTCAGCAAGCTCGAGATCACCTCGCTGTTTCGCACCATCTGGCCGTTCGTGCTGTTGGCGGTCGCGGTGCTGCTGATGCTGATCATCTTCCCGCCTCTTACCCTGTGGTTGCCGACCCTGTCTGGATAACAACTCATGACGTCAACATTGAATCGCCCAATTCCCCCCATCCCGAGTCATGACGAGCCGGACTGGACGCAGGTCACCCGAATTCCCGTCAAGGGTTGTGACAGTACTCTGGTGCCGACCAGCCTCGGGCCGTCATGTCTGAAGGTCTATCCTGCCTACGCGCGCCTCGGTATCCCCGGGGCGGTCAATGAATGTCTCGTGCGGCGCGCGGTGTATCAGCGCCTGTTGCAGGCCGCGCGCGCCTTGCCGCAAGGGCTGTCGTTGGTGGTGATGGATGGCTGGCGACCCTGGCGGGTGCAGCAGTATCTGTTCGAGACGCTATATCAGTCGCTCAAGACGCATGACCCCGAGCTTGATGAGGAGCAGCTGCTGGCGCGTACGCGCGAATTCGTCTCGCTGCCCAGCCGTGACCCGGACGCGCCGAGTCCGCATCTCACCGGTGGCGCCGTCGATGTCACCCTGTGTGACGCCGACGGCTTGCTGCTCGAGATGGGGACGCTGTTCGACGAGGCGACACCCGAGTCCCACGCCGATCATTTCGAGCGCCATCCGCCTGCCGGCGATACGCCCCAGGCCGAGGCACGCGACAACCGGCGTCTGCTCTATCACGTCATGACCGAGGCCGGGTTCACCAATCTGCCCAGCGAATGGTGGCACTTCGATTTCGGTGATCAGCTCTGGGCCTGGTACCGCGGCGAACCCGAGGCGCTGTTCGG
>NZ_CFDJES010000062.1:2722-3984 GCF_983723665.1 Cobetia sp.
GCATGGAAGAGCACGTTGCAGCCGGCGTGCAGGTCCTTGGGCGCGGCGTTCTCGATCTCGTTGTGGCTGATGCCGCCTTCGCAGGGGACGAAGATCATGCCGGCGGGAGCGATACGGCCCATGAAGATGGCGTCGTGGCCGGCGCCGCTGACGATGTCGAGATGCGAGTAGCCGAGCTGGCTGGCGGCGTTGCGCACCGCGTTCACGCAGTTGTCGGCGAAGTGTTCCGGCACGAAGTCGGCGGTGGGGGTGAGCTCGTAGGTCAGACGATGCCGCTGACTGACGGCTTCGACGACTTCTTTCAGCTCCGCGACCATTGCGGTGAGGGAGTCGGGTTCCAGCGAGCGCAGGTCGATGGTCATGTTGACCTGCCCGGGGATGACGTTGCGCGAGCCCGGGTGGACCTGCATCACACCCACGGTACCGCGACCGTGCGGCGCGTGATCGATGGCGATGCGATTGACGGCGACGGTGATCTCGGCCGCGCCAAGCATGGCGTCCTGGCGCAGTGACATGGGCGTGGGGCCCGCGTGCGCCTCCTGACCGGTCAGGGTCAGATCGAACCAGCGCTGGCCCAGCGCGCCCATCACCACGCCGATGGTGGTCTCTTCATCTTCCAGAATCGGGCCCTGCTCGATGTGGCTCTCGAAGAAGGCGCGTACGTTCTCGCGGGGGATCTCATCACTGCCGCGATAGCCGATGGAATCCAGTGCCTCACCGGCGGTCACGCCGTCGCTGTCCTTCTGGGCGAGCATCTCATGCAGTGACAACTGGCCGGTATGCACGCCGGACCCCATCATGCAGGGCGCGAAGCGACAGCCTTCTTCATTGGTCCAGACCACCACTTCCACCGGGCAGCGGGTCTTGATGTCGTGCTGGTTGAGGCTGCGCAGGACCTCAAGCCCGGCCATCACCCCGAAGCAGCCATCGAACTTGCCGCCGGTCGGCTGGGTGTCGATGTGGCTGCCGGTCATCACCGCCGGCGCGTCCGGGTCGGTGCCGGCGCGACGCGCGAAGATGTTGCCGATGGCATCGATACGGATCGTGCAGCCCTCGGCCTTGCACCATTGAATGAAGAGGTCGCGCGCCTGGCGGTCCAGCTCGGTCAGTGCCTGGCGGTTGACGCCGCCCTTGGGCGTGGCGCCCAGCTCGGCCAGGGTCATCAGTGATTGCCACAGGCGATCGCTGTCGGTGCGCAGCTCGCTCAGGGTATTCGCGGGCGATGTGTCCATCTGGGCAGTGGTCATCGGCTTCATCCTCTC
>NZ_CFDJES010000062.1:4084-6488 GCF_983723665.1 Cobetia sp.
TGCGCGGGGGTGACGAGCAACTGGTCGGCCATTTCCACCTCGAGTGCCGTCATGTGGTGCTCGGCATCCTGCATGTGTTCTGTCATGAGCTGTCTGACCTGCTCATGGTCCTCGTGGCGAAACGCCGTGATCAGGCCCGAGTGGTAATGCTGATTGGCCTGATCGAACTGCTTGCGCTCCGGCAGGTAGGCCTTCTTGATGACGACCAGCTCATGCAGCATGTCGTTGAGGAACTGGCACATGAAGCTGAGCAGCGGGTTGGGGCAGGCGCGGGCCAGTACCTGGTGGAATTCGATTTCCAGGAAGCGCTGGCGCCGCTGGTCCTCTTCCTGTGGCTGGTGGCAACTGCAGTCATGGACATTGTTTTCGAGCGCCACCAGGTCCTCTTCGCTGAGCAGGCCCACCACCGAGACCGCCATCTCGACTTCCAGCAGTCGGCGTAACTGATAGACCTGGGCACCATTGAGCGTCTTGAAATGCAGGAAGCTCCTCAGCATGCGGCTGGCCGGCTCCATGCTCGGCGCATTGAGCACGGCGCCGCCATTGGGCCCCGTCTTCAGGGTGATCAAGCCCTCGACCTCGAGAATCTTGAGGGCTTCGCGCAGCGTGCCCTTGGCGCAGCCGTACTGGGCCATCAGCGCCTTCTCGTTGGGCAGCCGGTCGCCTTCGCTCAACCCATCGCGCACGATGCTGCGCCTCAGATCATCACTGATCAGCTCGGCCAGCTTCTGCCGCTTGGGCAGGTGGGCGCCGGAGGCGTTGGCACTGGTGCTGGCGCGTGAAGTGTCCAGGGGGGAAGGCGATGTCGGCATGCGATGTCCTGAGCGGCAGCGAGTCAGTTATATTTATTCGTATAAATAAGCTTTAGTCGCGGACTCGAGCGCTGTCAAACCCCAAGGTGGCCTCAAGCGTTGCGCAGGCGATCACGCCGATGATGCGTCGCATCAAAGGCAGCGCATTGGCGAAGTCATGCGTGTCAGTCTTGAAAAGCATCTGGTCTGACATAAGGTTTCCATATTCGACCCCGCTAAAGGAGGCCCCTATGGAAACGCATGATCCTCAGCGAACGCGCGACGCCGATATCGTCATCGTCGGTGGCGGTGCCGGCGGACTGGAGCTGGCGGTTCGCCTTGCCAAGGCAGGCCACAAGGACATCTTGCTGATAGACCGTGACACCAGTCACGTTTGGAAGCCACGACTGCATGAGATCGCGGCGGGCCTCGGGCGGCGTCAGGTCGATGAGCTGGGGTATGCCGGTCTGGCCGAGCAGTGGGGGTTCCGCTATGAGTGCGGCACACTCGCGAGCGTGGAGCCTGAACAGCGCCAGATCACCCTGGCCGCGATCCCGGGCAGGGAAGATCACGCGAGCGCCGAGGTGCCGGCGCGCGTCAGGGGCTATCGTCAGCTGGTGCTGGCCCTGGGCGGTGTGACGCCGGACATGGGGGTCGAGGGTGTGCTGGAGCATGCCTGCCTGCTGGATTCCCCTGACGACGCCGAGCGCATCGCCCAGCAGTTCTCGCGTGGCCTGCTGGCCAACCATGTGGCGATGGAAACAGCACCTACAGGCGATGCTGGCGTGTCAGCCACCCAGGGCGGCGCTCAGGTTGGCGCTGAGGGAAGCACGCAAGATAGTGCCAAGGAGTCCCCGGGGCGGCCGTATCAGGTGGTGATCGTCGGCTCCGGTGCCACCGGTGTCGAACTGGCCGCCTACCTGCATGAGGCGCGTGGCATGCATGACGCCCCTGCACCCAAGGGCGCGAAGGTCGAGATCACGATTCTCGAGGCCACCGAGACCTTCATGCCCGGTGTCTCACAGGAACTGCGCGAGTCGATCCATCAGCGACTCGAGGAGCAGGGCATCAAGATCGAACTGTCTCGTCAGGTCGCCAAGGTGTCCTCCGGCAGTGTCGAGATCAGTGAAGGCGATGAGTCGGTGACGCGGGACGCGGATCTGGTGGTCTGGGCGGCAGGGCGTGTCGGGCCTGCCATCGTCGAGGAAATCGATGCCCTGGAAAGCAACAAGAAGCGTCAATTCACGGTGACCCCCGGGCTTCAATGTCTCGGCCACGACAGCATCTTCGCGCTGGGCGATTGTGCCAACATCGATGAGGCACCGCTGCCGCCCACCGCTCAGGTGGCCAGCGAGCAGGCCGAGTTTCTCGCCGATGAACTGCCGCGTCGCCAGCAGGGTGAGCCGGCTCAGGCCTTCGAGTTCAAGGACCGCGGTACCTTGCTGTCACTCTCCAGCGCCGGCAGCGTCGGTGAGCTCAGCGGCAAGTTGAGTGACAAGCTTGGCAATGCCCAAGGCAGCAAGGGCAATGATGATCTGCAGGTGAGAGGACGCTTTGCGCGCGCCGCCTATCAAGGGCTGCAGCGCCAGCACCAGTTCCTGCTGCTGGGGCCG
>NZ_CFDJES010000062.1:6588-8561 GCF_983723665.1 Cobetia sp.
GGCACCCATCGCCACCGCCTTGAGCACATCCTGTCCGGAGCGGATGCCGCCGTCCATGTGGACCTCTGTCCTGTCGCCGACTGCCGCGAGAATGTCCGGTAGGGCGGAGATGGAGGAGGCGGCACCATCCAGCTGACGTCCGCCGTGATTGGAGACGATCACCGCATCGGCGCCCGCCTGCACGGCCAACTCGGCATCTTCCGGCTCCATGATGCCCTTGATGATCAGCTTGCCGCCCCAGCGGTCCTTGATCCATTTGATGTCGTCCCAGCTCAGGCTCGGATCGAATTGGCTGGCGGTCCATTTCGAGAGGGAACTCAGATTCTCGGCATCCTTCACGTGGCCGGCGATATTGCCGAAGGTATGGCGCCTGGTCTTGAGCATGCCGGCACACCAGCGCCACTTGGTGGCCAGATCGAGCACGGTCGCCACGGTGGGGCGAGGGGGCACGCTCAGGCCGTTGATCAGGTCCTTGTGGCGCTGGCCGATGATCTGCAGGTCAGCGGTGAGTACCAGCGCGGAACACTCCGCTGCCTTGGCGCGATCGATCAGCCGCCCGATATAATCCTTGTCACGCATCACGTAAAGCTGGAACCAGAAGGGCCGTGAGCTGACGGACGCGACGTCCTCGATGGAGCAGATGCTCATGGTCGAGAGCGTGAAGGGAATACCGAAGTCACTCGCTGCGCGCGCGGCCAGCATCTCGCCATCGGCATGCTGCATGCCGGTCAGGCCAGTCGGCGCGATCGCCACCGGCATGGCCACCTCCTCGCCGAGCATCTTCGTGCGCAGAGTGCGATTGTCCATGTCGACCATCACCCGTTGGCGCAGTCCGATCGCGGCGAAGTCGGCCTCGTTGGCCCGATAGGTGGACTCCGTCCACGAGCCGGAATCGGCATAGTCGTAGAACATCTTCGGCACGCGGCGTTTCGCCAGGCGTTGCAGATCATTGATGCAGGTAATGGTCATTCCGAACTCCATCTGTGGTGAGTAGCGCGAGGCTGATTTGGTCCCTTGCGCTACTGTCGCCGAATCCGGTCTTGCCCAGCTATAAGCGATACGTCTAGTGGGAAGCGTCTGGAGGGTGGAATTCATTGAAGGAGAATGTTTCTGGTCGGTCGTGAGCGAAATAGATGATTGATCCAGCGTGTGTCGCTGATTGTCATCTTTGCTTGGAATACTGGGATATTGGGATGATTCCCCAGTGGATGGAGAGATGGCATGGATCAGGCCTGGCCTGAAAGCACGCGCGACAACCTTCGATTTCTGTGTTCGGAAGTGGATAGCCAATATGGCTGGCTGCAGGCGTTCGTGTCCGCGCCGACGGCGGCCATGGCGCGCAAGCTGCTGGAGCGCCAGGGGTACGCCGAGAACCTCTGCCAGCGTATCGAACAGGCATGCCCTGAAGCCCGAAACCACAAGCGCTCGCACGCGCGGGCCCGCTTCCATCAGAGCCTGGTCGAGGTCGCCAGTGGTCTGGCACGGCTCAGTGAGCTGGCGCGCAGTTGTCTGGAGCAGCTGATTCGCGTCGATGATGTCCAGCTGGTCGATGATGTCGTGCTGGTCAAGTCGCTGCGCCGTGTGCGTCGCGGCATTCTGCGCAGCGAGATGTCTCTGGAGAACGGCTCCCTGTCCCTGGCCCTGAAGCTCGCGCGCAGTCGCGAGAAGCTGAAGCGGGACAGTGAAGGTCGCATCCGGGCACTCACCGGCCAGCTCAAGAAGAAGCGCGCTCCCGCCGAAGACCTGACACATCTGCTGTTCGTGGCTCGGGAAATCAGCCAGATGGGCGAGGTGCTGGGGCAGCTGGGTGAGGCGATCATCTCGGCAACCCTCGGTCAGTCACTCAACTTCGAGCGCTATGCCTCGCTGACCCACCTGGTCAATGAACTCGGTGATGGCAGTCAGACGGCGGGCGAGATGCGCGTCGACACTTTGGCCGAGACACGTTCCGGCAGCCGGATCTCGGGGATTGC
>NZ_CFDJES010000062.1:8661-17694 GCF_983723665.1 Cobetia sp.
CCGGAGTATCTGGCCATCTTCAAGGATGGCCTGGGGCGCAAGGTCGAGGAGGAGCGTCAGGGCGTCGAGCGCTGGCACGACATCTATCCCGGCATCGCCCCCCGCATCCTCTCGCATCATCAGCAGGGCGACAGCGCGGCACTCTTGATCGAGCACCTGCCGGGCATGACCCTCGAGCATCTGTTGATCAACGAATCGTCACGCCTCAATCGTACCGCCCAGCAGGCGCTGGTCGAGACGCTACACTCGGTGTGGGCCACCACCCGCCGCGACAAGCCGGTCACTGCAGGGCACATGCGCCAGCTACTCAAGCGGCTGAGTGATGTCTATCAGATCCATCCGGAATTTCGCCACTGCGGTGCCTCGCTGTGTGGGCGCGAGATGCCCTCGCTGGAAGCGTTGATCGAGCAGGCCGCAGGTCTGGAACGTTCGCTCGAGGCTCCCTTCGCCGTCTATATCCACGGCGACTTCAATGTCGACAACATCCTCTTCGATCCGGCGAAGCAGAGCATCCGCTTCATCGATCTTCACCGCTCGGCCTATCAGGACTATGTGCAGGACGTGTCCGTGCACATGGTGTCCCATTACCGTCTGCAATTGACGGATGCGGCGCTGCGGGCCCGTATTCTGGCGCTGGCCCTGAGTTTCGGTCAGCAGATGCGTCGCTTTGCCCATGAGCAGGGCGATACCACCTTTGAATGGCGTCTGGCACTTGGCCTGGCGCGCTCCTTTGCCACCTCGACACGTTTCATCCTCGATGCCGGGCTGGCAGGGCGCATGTTCAACCGCGCACGCTTTATACTCGAGCATGTGCTTGGCGCCGACCCTGAACGGCCGGCCGATTACCGTATTCCCCTGGAGGAGTTGTTCGTTGACTGATTTCAAGATTGGCGTCGTGGGTATTCCCGGCAAGTGGTCGACCGAAGTGCTGGCGGATGCCATCGAAGCACGGACGGGCTTTCGTCTCGTGATCGACATGGCGGCCGTCTCGCTGAATCTGACCCGCAACTGCCTCGAATTCCGTGACTCTGCCGGGGTGCGTCATGACCTGACCGAGCTGGATGCCCTGATCGTCAAGAAGATCAGCGCGGAATATTCCCCGGGCAGCCTGGACCGCCTGGAGCTGCTGCGCGTCGCCGAAGCCAGGGGCGTGCGCGTCTTCAGCAGCGCGGAGAGCATGATTCGCCTGATCGACCGCCTGAGCTGCACCGTCACGCTGGCCAATGCCGATATCCCGATGCCTGCCACGCTGGTCACCGAAGACGTGACGGCGGCCTGCGAGGCCGTCAAGCGCTTCAAGGCCGCCGTCTTCAAGCCGCTTTTCTCCACCAAGGCACGGGGCATGTGCATCATCGAGAACACCGGCGATGATGCCGCGCTGGAAGCTGCCGTGCGTGAGTTCGTCGCCGAGCACCCGATGATGTATCTGCAGCAGCGCCTTGACCTGCCGGGGCAGGATTACGGCATGGTCTTCGTCGGTGGCCGTTATCTGTGCAGCTACGCCCGCGTCAGTGGGGGCGATGCCTGGAATACCACCATCCATGCCGGTGGCAAGTACGCGCCCTTCGAGCCCTCTGAGGAGCTGATCGCGCTGGCGCAGCGTGCCCAGGCACCGTTCAAGCTCGACTTCACCACCGTCGATGTCGCGCTGACCGACGATGGCCCGATCATCTTCGAAGTCTCGGCCTTCGGTGGCTTCCGCGGGGCGCTGGAAGGTGCCGGTGTCGATGCGGCAGCCGCCTATCTCGATCACGTGATGGAGTGTCTGGCATGAACGCGACGACCTGTGACAGCCCGGCCAGCCTTGCCACGCTGCCCTTTGCAGAGTGGACGGCCGCCGCCTGCTTCACGGCGCTGACGCCGTCGCGCCAGTGCCTGAGCGAGGCGCTGTTGTTCGAGGTGGATGACTTCCGCCTGTGCGTGATGACGGACATGCCGCGGCTGCTGCAACGTCTGGCGACATATTTCCGCCATTGCGCGCGCCTCGTGGCGCTCGACACTGTGCCGGGGGGAGCCAGGCTCGTGCATGTGCTCGAGGCGCCGGCCCTCAAGGACACGCCAGCGGCAGCAAGGCTCGGCATCGTGCCCGAGGCCTTCGTCGATTGGATGCCGGAGCCCGGCAAGACACGCCGCAAGGACGCCATCATCGACCTGGCCGACGGGCGCCTGATCCACAAGGTGCGCACGGGCATGGCCTTTCTGCGCAGCAACGACCACAACCTGGCGTTCGGGCCCTGTGAAGACAATGAAAGCCAGGTGATCAACTTCCTGCTCAATCTGCACATGTCGCATCTGCAGCAGAATGACGGCTTGATCTGTCACGCCTCGGCGCTGTCGAAGGGCGATCGCGCGGTGGCCATCGCTGCCTTCTCGGGCGGCGGCAAGTCCACCACCATGGTGAAGGCGCTCGACAATCCCGAGTTCGACTTCATCAGCAATGACCGGCTGTTCCTGGACCGGCCGGGGCGGGAGGGAACGCTGCGTGCCCGCGGCGTCGCCAAGTTGCCACGCATCAATCCCGGTACCATGCTCCACAATCCGCGTCTGCGCCCGCTGCTGGATCCCGCGCGTATCGCAGGCTATGAAGCGATGCCGCAAGAAGCGCTATGGGATCTCGAAGAGAAGCACGATCTGATCATCGAGGACGTCTACGGCCCCGGGCGTATCCGCGCCAGCGGCGAGCTTGCGGCCATGGTGATACTCAACTGGACGCGTGGCAGCGAGGCGCCGCTAGAGGTGCGCGAGATCGAGGTCAGCCGCAGCGAAGCGCTGATACGCGCGGTGATGAAGACACCGGGGCCCTTCCACCAGCAGCGGGATGGCCGTTTCGTGCCCAATGGCGCAAGCCTTGATCCCGCGCCGTATCTGGAGCGCCTGGCGGCAACCCGCGTGCTTGAGGTGACCGGGCGCGTGGACTTCGCCGCGCTGGTCGAGAACCACCTGACCCCCTTGCTGGAGGCTTGAACATGCGTCGTGAACTGCTGTTGATGCGCCACGGAAAGTCGGACTGGTCAGTGGCAGCTGACGACTTCCATCGACCCCTCAAGGAGCGCGGCAAGCGGGGCGCCCAGCGCATGGGAGCCTGGCTTGCCCAGGAGGCGCTGGTGCCGGATGCCATCCTGAGCTCGCCGGCCCTTCGCGCGCGCGCCACGGCGGAAAAGTGCGTGAAGTCGATGGGCCTCGGCGTCGACATGATCGAGCTCAAGCCTGCGCTTTACTGCGAGAACGAGGCGCCGCTGCTCAAGACAGTGCGCGCCTGCCCGGACAGCGTGCAGCGACTGATGATCATCGGCCATAACCCGGCATTGGAAGATGCGCTGGTCTGGCTGACCGGCAAGCGTCCGCGCCCGCCCAAGGAGACCAAGCTGCTGCCGACGGCGGCGGTGGTCAAGCTGACCTTCGAGGGGCGCTGGGAAGACCTGCGCTCCGGCCAGATGAGTCTGGAGCTGATCCAGCGCGTGCGTGCCTTGCCGGATGGCTTCCCCTGGCCATTCCCGGCCGGTGAGGAGCGTCGCGAACGTCCCGCCTATTACTACCGCCAATCGGCCGTCCTGCCCTGTCGTCTGCAGGGGGAGGGCGACGATGCCCAGTGGGAGGTGCTGCTGATCGGTTCTTCCTCCAATCGTCACTGGAGCCTGCCCAAGGGGATTGTCGATCCGGGGCTGAGTCCGCTTGAGTCCGCGCTCAAGGAAGCCCGCGAGGAAGCGGGCATCGAGGCGGAGGCGCTGGACCACGCAGCGCTGGAATTCAGTTACGAGAAGTGGGGCGCTCCTGTCGAGGCCAGTCTGCACGCCGTGAGAGTCGTGCATGAGCAGGAAGAGAGCGAGCGGGAGGAACCGCATCGCAGTCGGCGCTGGGTGGCGGCGGAGGTCGTGCCGAGCCTGTTGAAGAACCACGAGATGGGGCACGCCGCCATGGCGTTGCTGGCACGGCTTGATCAGTCGCGCCAGGCGACGTGAGCGCGGGAGACTGGTTCCACTAGAGCCACTAGCACCGTACGAGGCGACGCATGGCGAGGACCGCTAGCATGAATCAATACCGAGTGAAGACGGGAAGAGCGACGGCCGATGACTGATGAACCGACAATCCGACGTGTGGCATTGATTCGTCATGCCGACTATCACCAGCAGATTGATACCCCGAGCGCGCTGCAGCCGTTTCCCTTGACCCGTCGCGGTGAGCGCCAGGCGCGTGAGGGAGCCGAGGAAGTGCTGATGCTGTGTCAGGCCCATGGCTGGCAACCGGCCAGCACGGTACATGCCTCCAGCCTGTTGCGTGCCTGGCAGACGGCGCAGGTGATGAACGAGGTCATGGGTGACAGGACAGGGCGTGAGTTCTCGCTCATGGCACATGATGCCCTGTGGGAGCGCAGTCTGGGCAGCGCCGCCAATCTGACCACGGCACAGATCGCCGAAGCGGTGCGTCATGACCCGCGCGTGGATTTCCTGCCGGCCGACTGGAAATCCAACAGCCACTTTCGCCTGCCGCTGCCAGGGGCTGAATCACTGATGCAGGCCGGCCAGCGGGTGGCCGACTTCATTGCTTCGTTGCCGGCTTCCCCACCAGCTCCTGCCTCGGCTCCCACATCAACCCCCACATCGGGCGCCACGCTGACACTGGTCGTCGGCCATGGCGCGGCGCTGCGGCATGCGGCGCATCTGCTGGGCGTGCTGGACTTCGACCAGATTGCCGGGCTGAGCATGCACCATGCACGGCCGGTGGTCATCGAGCAAACCCCGTCAGGGTCATGGCGGCATGTGGCTGGCGAGTGGAAGGTGCGCCAGCGTCACGAGCCCGCGCAGGACTGAGTTGGCGGCCAGCCGGCGGGGTACTGAAGTGCCGGGAGCGGGCGGGGTGCTGGAGAGCAGGAGATGGGCGGAGTCATTGACAGCAGAGAAGCAGGCCAGCGCATCAGCGTGATACGAGTCTGTCATCTTTCTGTGATCAAACGGTCATAATCTTGTCGCCCTGTGCCCGTGACCTCATTCCACATTCCCCAGGATGGTCCCCAAGGAGCGGCAAGGCGCTTGCTTGCCACAGGCCGGTGAGTTCAACGAGGCAAGCAGATGCCACAAGGAGATAGCCCAATGACCCTCAGTCCCCCCATGAGCGACGCCGTACCGCGTTACCGAGGCCCGACGCGTTATCTGAAGGCGCTGCCCAGTCACGCGGCTCAGTGGCCCGAGACACATCAGCACCTGCGCGCCGGTGACAAGGTGTCCCGCGCCGCTCGCAAGCTGGGCAGCAAGGACTGGCCACGCCGCGATGTCATCTTCATCTCCGATGCCCATGCCGACGCGGAAGCCTTCATCGCGTCTCTGGTGGCCAGTGGCGGTGTGCGCCTGACCTCGCGGGACAACCTGGTGTTGACGGCGCGGGGCAAGCGCAGTGTCTTCGTCATCGGCGGTGACTGCCTCGACAAGGGCCCCAGCAATCTGGAGCTGCTGGAAGCCCTGCGCACCTTGATGCGCAGCGGGGCACGCCTCAAGTTGCTGGCGGGCAATCACGACATGCGGCTGATGCTGGCGCTGATGCGGCTGAGTCATGATGATTCGGCGCGAACCGATCATCTGTTCGTGCGCATGGGCGCCAAGGGGCTGGCGCTGCTAAAGGAAGTCTTCGATCACTATCTGGCGGACAGACCGCGGGCGATGAAGAGCATTCCCTCGCGAAGTGAATGCCGTCGACGCCTGTACCCGGGGCCGGACTGGGCGGAGCAGTTTCGCAAATCGGCAGGCCATGTGCTCAAGGGGGAGGCGCTGGAGAAGGAGATCACTCGCCTGAGCGCCAAGGCCGATGGCTTCGAGCATGCCTGTGAGAAACATGGCCTCTCGTTGCGTCAGACCTATGCCGCCGCGCTCAAGGCCCACGAGCTGTTTCTCAAGCCCGGCGGGCGCTTTGCCTGGTTCTTCGACGAGATGCGCCTTGCCTATCGCAGTGGCGCCTTCCTGCATGTCCATGCAGGCGTGGATGATGCCTTCGCCAGACGACTCGGCCGCCAGAAGGTCTCGCAGGTCAATCAGGAATTCCGGCGCATCCTGCGCGAAGACCCGTTCACCTTCTATTACGGTGAGCTGGCCAATGTACTGCGCACCAAATATCGCAAGAGCGACATGGTGCTGAGCGCCGCAGGCGTCAAGCGCCTGCACAAGGTCGGCATTCGTGCCGTGATGCATGGCCACGTCAATCATCAGGCGGGCCAGCAACTGGGCTGGCGCCACGGGCTTCTGCATATCGAGGGCGACGTCACCCTGGATCGCAATTCACGCCGCAAGGAAGGGCTGGATGGCGTGGGCATGGGGGCGACGCTGATAGAAGCCTGTGGACGCATCGTCGGCATCAGCAATGACCATCCCGAGGTCAAGGTCTACGCGCCCTGATACACGCACAGGAGAGGCAGGTGAAAGACGACAAGCAGGACAAGTCGCTGTTCCGACATGAATCATTGCAGTCCATCGATGGCGTTCAGGGCATTCTCAAGGCCATCATCAAGGGGCTGGGCAAGGGACTGTTGTCATTTCGCGATGAGGACGGCGAGATACGGCTGGCACCGCGCGGCCTGATGACCCTCAAGGTCACGGCGCGGCGAGAGGATGATCATCATCGCCTCGATATTCGCCTGTCATGGCATGCCAAGCCCGGCGCCAAGCGCAACAAGACGCTCAAGGTTCTCGATGAGTGAGGGCAGCGTGCGCAGGCATTGACCCAGATCAAGTCTCTGCCAGCCCGCGGCCCGTAGTGAGATGGCCGGCATGTCCGCGCTTAAGCGGCTATGGTACATGTAGCATGCTGCATATTGGGTCGTGTCTTGCGACACGACCGCTCCCCATGATCAGGACATATCATTGATGCCTTCATCCCCTCAGCGCCTGTGCGGTGCCGATCACCGCTCGTCTCCATTGCACTCTTCCAGCCTTGCGGTAAAGCTTGCTGTCAGGCCTTCAAGGTGCTGGAAACAGTGGCTGGCCGCCGCCGCGCTTGCCTGTCTGTCGCTGGGCGCTCAGGCCGCGGACGATGCTTTGGCCGCTGACAAGCCGCTCTCGGCGTCGGCCATTCAGGCCATCGAATCAGAGGTCGGCGCGCGAATCGGTGTCACCGTTCTGGATACCGCCGATGGCACCCGTTTCAGCTGGCGGGGGAATGAGCGCTTCCCCATGAGCAGCACCTTCAAGGTGCTGGCCTGTGGTCATCTGCTCTCTCGGGTGGACGAAGGCCAGGAATCGTTGTCACGCAAGGTGGCGATTCGCCCGGCGGATCTCGTGACCTACTCCCCCATCACCGAGCACCACACCCGGGATGGCGGGCTGACGCTTGAGGCGTTGTGCCATGCAACTATCACGACCAGCGACAATACCGCGGGTAACCTGATTCTCGACGCCCTGGGCGGCCCGGCCGCACTGACGGCCTATTTGCGGCGCCTGAACGATGACAGCACGCGGCTGGACAGACGTGAAACGGCGCTCAATGAAGCCACCCCCGGTGATCCTCGCGATACCACCACGCCGCACGCGATGGCGGCCACCCTGCAGCGATTGCTGGTGGGGGATGCGCTGAGCGAGCCATCGCGCCTTGCCCTGCAGGGCTGGATGCTGGCCAACACCACCGGCGATGACAAGCTGCGGGCGGCCTTGCCCGATGACTGGCAGATCGCGGACAAGACCGGCGGCGGGGGATATGGCACCAATAATGACGTTGCCATCTTGTGGCCGCCGTTGCGTGCCCCGTTGATCGTGGCGGTCTATCTGACCGAAAGCGAGGCCGATCTGGCGGCGCGCAATGCCGCGATTGCCGATGTCGGGCGTCTGCTGGTCAAGGAAGTGCTGGAGGGTGAGGCGAGTCGCTGATGGTGGGGCGCTGATGGTGAGGCGCTGGCAGGGCGTGCGTGAAACATGGGCAACTCAGCGTTGCCGTCATCATGGCCAACTTGCGCTTGTGGTGCCTCCCCGGCGCCCGCATTATGCTTGCACTGCGTTGGCATTGGTAGCACGGACCTTCTCGCCATGTTCGCGCCTGCGCCTTGCCGAACCCGCCCTGAATGCACTAGAGGAATTTCATGTCCACACTGTTTTCACCGCTTACCCTCGGCCCGCTCACGCTGGACAATCGCATCATCATCGCGCCCATGTGTCAGTACTCCGCCGAGGAGGGCCAGATGCAGGCCTGGCATGATCAGCATCTTGGCAATCTCGCCCAGTCCGGGGCTGGGCTTCTGATCTTCGAGGCCAGCGCCGTCGCCCCGGAAGGGCGCATCACCCATGGCGATGTCGGACTCTACGATGAGGCATGCCAGCAAGCCATGCAGGGAGTCGTCGAGCGTATCCGCCGCTATTCGCCGATGCCGCTGGCGGTGCAGATCGGTCATGCGGGACGCAAGGCATCCTGCCAGAAGCCCTGGGAGGGCGGTGCCGCCATCGCGCCAGGCAACGACAATGGCTGGCAGGTACTCGCCCCCAGCGCGATTCCCTTCAGCGAAGGCGGGCCGCTCCCCGAGGCGATGAGTGGCGAGCAGATCCGGCGCACCATCGCGGACTTCGTGGCGGCGGCGCAGCGCGCCGTCGACATCGGCCTGGACGGCATCGAGCTGCATGCGGCGCATGGCTATCTGCTGCACGAGTTCCTGTCGCCGTTGAGCAATCAGCGCGACGATGACTACGGTGGCTCGCTCGAGAATCGCATGCGTCTGACGCTTGAGGTCTTTGACGCCGTGCGGGCCGCGATCCCGCAGCATGTGATGCTGGGCATCCGGATCAGCGCGACGGACTGGGTCGAGGGCGGCTGGGACCTCGAGCAGAGCATCGAACTTGCCAAGGCGCTGGACCGTCGTGGCTGCCACTATCTGCATGTCTCCAGTGGCGGGCTCAGCGCGCAGCAGCAGATTCCGGTAGCGCCTAATTATCAGGTGCCGCACGCCGAGGCCCTGAAGGCGCAGGTGAAGATGCCGGTGATTGCCGTTGGCCTGATCACCGAGCCGCAGCAGGCCGAAGACCTGCTGGCGAACGAGCGTGCCGATGCCATCGCGCTGGCGCGTGGCAT
>NZ_CFDJES010000063.1:0-5043 GCF_983723665.1 Cobetia sp.
AGCGCGTCGCAGACGCGAGCAAGCAGAAGCAGGCTTGTGAGGCAGGAAAAACCTTCCAGCATCAAAAAAGCCGCTGATCAGTGATCAGCGGCTTTTTCATATATCTGGTCGGAGTAGCAGGATTCGAACCTACGACCTCTGCCTCCCGAAGGCAGCGCTCTACCAAGCTGAGCTATACTCCGATGCGTCGTGAGCTTGTCTCGACGGAGGTGAATTATACGCAGGCAGCTTTGCTTTGCAAGCCCTTGAGGTCAAAAAGTTTTATCTGAGTCTCAAGGGGCAATTCCGCTGTCGAGAAGCGCGCTTCTCTTCACCTCATTCTGCCAGCGCTTCTCGCCACGTTGGCGGCGGTTTTCTGCTGTCATGATGGATTGACTGACCCACTGGCTGACGACCTGCCAGGCAGGCCATCGTCATGCGGGTATCAGGCCTGGCGGCCGACGCTCAACAGCGCGATGCGCTCGAGGCTGTCGCGGAATTCGCTCTCCGGCAGTGCCTTGAGCTCGCTCAGGGCGTTGTCGGCCATCTCCTGAGCACGGCTGCGGGTATAGTCGAGGCCCCCCGTGAGGCGCACCACTTCCAGTACCTCGTCGAGCTGCTCCAGTCCACCTTTCTCGATGGCGCCGCGCACCAGACTGGCCTGGGCCGGGCTGCCGACCTGCATGGCGCGAATCAACGGCAGGGTCGGCTTGCCTTCGGCCAGGTCATCACCGACGTTCTTGCCCATGGTCTCGGCATCGCCCTGATAGTCGAGCAGATCATCGATCAGCTGGAAGGCGAGGCCCAGGTAGCGGCCATAGTTCTGCAGCGCGCTGACCTGTGCCGGGGTGACGGTGTCGTCGGTTTCCCTGGCCAGAATCGCGCCGGCATGTGCGGCCGCCTCGAACAGCATGGCGGTCTTGCCGTGGATGGTCTCGAAGTAGGCGGCTTCATCAATGTCGGCATTGCCGATATTGGTCAGCTGCAGGACTTCGCCCTCGGCGATGGTGCAGGTGGCGGCGGAGAGAATCGCCATCACGTCCATCGAGCCGACTTCGACCATCATCTGGAAGGAGCGCGAATAGAGGAAGTCACCGACCAGTACCGAAGGCGCATTGCCCCAGGTGTCATTGGCGGTGGAGCGGCCACGCCGCAGGCTGGATTCATCCACGACATCATCGTGCAGCAGGGTCGAGGTGTGCATGAATTCGATCAGCGCGGCCAGATGAACGTGTTTCTCGCCTTGATAACCCAGCGCGCGGGCTGCCAGCAGCACCAGCACCGGGCGCAGGCGTTTGCCACCACTCTGGATGATGTACTGACCGATGGTCTGGACCAGCGGCACGCGCGACTCGAGCTGCGCGAGGATGGTGCGGTCGACGGCGGCGAAGTCATCTGCCACTGCCGCGTGAAGGGTCGATGCGTCGGCTTGCATGAGATCGTCGTGCCCGTAGCGAGAGGTGAGGCCGCCGTGGCGTGCCGTTTGGCGGTAATGCTATGGGGCACCCCTATGGCCGTCAAGGCGTGCACCCGCGCAAGGACGCTGGCTGGCGGCCGATTGGTCGCGTAAACCTTGACATTGCTTGTCGGTCGCGGCACGTGGCGCTATAATACGCGGCCGTGACTCATCCCGCTCCCTGTCAGATGGCTCCAGAAGGGGCGCCACTCGCAGCAGGCCACCCAAGAGCACACCCTTGATGAGTCCGATGGAGAGAATCATGTACGCAGTTATCAAGAGCGGTGGCAAGCAGTACCGCGTTCAGGAAGGCCAGACCCTGAAGCTCGAGAAGCTTGAAGTCGCGACTGGCGAAGCTATCCAGTTTGACGAAGTCCTGATGGTCGCTGAAGGCGACGACATCAAGGTCGGCGCTCCGCTGGTTGAAGGTGCCAAGGTTTCTGCCGAGGTCGTGTCTCACGGCCGTGGCGACAAGGTCACCATCATCAAGTTCCGTCGCCGGAAGCACTCCATGCGTCGTGCGGGCCACCGTCAGTGGTTCACCGAAGTCAAGATCACTGGTATCTCTGCTTAATTGCAGCGCTACCCACCATAGGAGAATTATCCAATGGCACATAAGAAGGCGGCGGGCTCTACCCGCAACGGTCGCGATTCTGAATCCAAGCGCCTTGGTGTGAAGCTGTTCGGTGGCCAAGCGGCTATCGCCGGCAACATCATCGTGCGTCAGCGCGGCACCCGTTTCCACGCTGGTACTGGCGTCGGCATCGGCAAGGACCACACTCTCTTCGCGCTGGCCGACGGCCACGTGAAGTTCGAGACCAAGGGTCCGAAGAACCGCAAGTTCGTCAGCATCGTTTCTGCCTGAAACGTCTGACAGCTTACGCAGACTGCTCGATGCCCCGGTGTCGCATGGCAGTCTGCAAGGAAGCCCCGCTCAGGCGGGGCTTTTTTGTCGCATGACGGCCCGGGTCGTCGTCAGGAGAGAGCAGCATGCAGTTCCTTGATGAAGCGTCGATCATTGTAGAGGCCGGACGTGGCGGCAATGGTTGCCTGAGTTTTCGCCGTGAGAAATACGTGCCGCGCGGTGGTCCCGATGGGGGCGACGGCGGGCACGGCGGCAGTGTGTACCTGATCGGGGATGACTCCCTCAATACCCTGATCGACTTCAAGTTCCAGCGCTACTATCAGGCGGAGAGCGGCGATGCCGGTCAAGGCCGCCAGATGGCAGGCAAGGCGGGCGAGGATCTGATCGTCAAGGTGCCGGTCGGCACCACCGTGATCGACGAGGAAACCCTCGAGATCATCGGTGACGTGACGGAAATCGGTCAGCTGTTGCTGGTCGCGCAGGGCGGACGTCGTGGTCTGGGTAACATCCACTTCAAGTCCTCGACCAACCGCGCGCCGCGCCAGACCTCCAAGGGAACCTGGGGCGAGCGTCGCAACCTGCGCTTCGAGATGAAGGTGATGGCAGATGTCGGTCTGCTCGGCATGCCGAATGCCGGCAAGTCGACGCTGATCCGCGCCGTCTCCGCCGCCAAGCCCAAGGTCGCCAACTACCCGTTCACCACCCTGGTGCCGAACCTCGGTGTCGTGAAGATCGGTAGCCACCAGCACTTCGTGATGGCCGATATCCCCGGTCTGATCGAAGGCGCTGCTGACGGCGCTGGCCTGGGTCTGCGCTTCCTCAAGCACCTGACGCGTACGCGCCTGTTGCTGCACGTGGTGGATATTGCGCCCTTTGACGAGAGCGACCCGGCCTATGCGGTCGAGGCGATCCTCAAGGAGCTCAAGAACTTCTCCGCGGCACTGACGGAGCTGCCGCGCTGGCTGGTGATCAACAAGATCGACCTGCTGCCCGAGGACGATCGCGACGCGATGGTCAAGGACCTCGTCGAGCGCCTGGGCTGGGAGGGCGAGCTGTTCGTCGTCTCCGCGGCCAGCGGTATCGGCACTCAGGAGCTGGTGCAGGCCGCTCACCGCTGGCTGGGCGAGCAACGCCTGCAGCTGGCGGAAGATCCGGAAGCTGCCGAGGCACATGCCGCCCTGCTGGCGCGCATGGAGAACGAGTCGCTGGAGCGCGCTGAAGAGCGCCTGACACGTCGCAAGCGCAAGAAGGATGACGAAGAAGAGGACGATGACGACTTCAATGACGACGATTACGACGTCGAAGTCGAATACGCGCCCTGAGGTCTCAGTTCGTCCGGTGGCTGTCCTGCGCGGCAGCCACTGAGTGACGAGCGACCCGCTTCGCGATTCACGCCCCGCCCCGAACCTCATGGTCTCGCGGCGGGGCGTTTTCGTTGTCGGGGCCGGCGAGGAGTGATGACAGCGGGCTGGCGGGAGCAGACAATGGCAAGCAGGGAGGCAGAGCCTGCCGGGCGAGGGATTACATGACAGGAGAGAGCGCGGTGTCGGAGCAGAAGGTGGCGGAAGTGGCGGAACTGGGTACTCAGACGGGGCGCGAGGCCTTGGCCAATGCACGACGCGTGGTGGTCAAGATCGGCAGTGCGCTGCTGACCGATGACGGCCGCGGGCTGGATGATGCCGGCATCGGCCGTTGGGTCGATCAGATCGCGGCGCTGCACGCGCGGGGTGTCGAGGTGATCGTGGTGTCCTCCGGGGCGATCGCGGTCGGCATGTCGCGGCTGGGCTGGACGGCACGCCCCAGTGGTGTGCATGAGCTGCAGGCGGCAGCGGCGGTCGGTCAGAACGGTCTGACCCAGTGCTATGAAGAGCATTTTCATCGTCATGGCCTGACCACGGCGCAGATTCTGCTGACCCACGATGACCTCTCCAACCGCAAGCGCTACCTGAATGCACGCTCGGCGCTGCGCACCCTGGTCGACCTGCGGGTGGTGCCGGTGATCAACGAGAACGACACCGTGGTCACCGACGAGATCCGCTTCGGCGACAACGACACCCTCGGCGCGCTGGTCGCCAACCTGCTCGAGGCCGATGCGCTGTTGCTGCTCACCGATCAGGAAGGCCTCTATGATGCCGACCCGCGTCATGATCCGGCGGCCAGCCTGATCGAGGAAGCCCAGGCCGATGACCCGATACTGGTCAAGGTGGCCGGCGGTGGCGGCGTGCTCGGCCGTGGTGGCATGGCGACCAAGGTGCGCGCGGCGCGTCTGGCGGCGCGCAGTGGCGCATTGACCGTGATCGCCTCTGGTCGTCAGCCCGAGGTGATCACCCGGCTGGCTTCCGGTGAGCGCTTCGGCACGCTCCTCTTGCCGGAGCATGCGCCGATCGCGGCGCGCAAGCGCTGGATCGCGGGGCAGCTGCAGGTGCGCGGCACCCTGACGCTGGATGCCGGCGCCGTCAATGTGTTGACCACGCGTGGCTCCAGCCTGTTGCCGGTGGGCGTCAGGAAGATCGAGGGCGCCTTCAAGCGCGGTGATCTGGTGCAGTGCGTCGATGAATCCGGCCAGCGCATCGCCAAGGGGCTGGTGAATTACAGCGCCGAAGATGCCGGACGGATTCTCGGCCTGCCCAGTCATCAGATCGAGGCGACGCTGGGCTATATCGAGGCGCCGGAACTGATCCACCGCGACAACCTCATCGTGCTGTAGCACCCATGAGGCCTGCTTCCTGGCTCTGTGCCTGGG
>NZ_CFDJES010000063.1:5143-14649 GCF_983723665.1 Cobetia sp.
CTGGGGCCGGCGCAGGCAAGCTCAGACTGGCGATATGCGCTCGGGTCATGCTAGACTCTGCCGTCCTGTCGGGTGCTGGTCCGCCCCGATGGCGAAGGTTTGGCGGGGCTTCCACGTCAAGTCGCTGATTTCTCGAAAGTCTTCACTTCAGTGTCGAAAGGCGAGAGATGATCGGACTCGCTGTCGCGGTGCGACAACGTCTTCCAAATTCAAGTTCATGAGTACGCGCCTACGGGTGGACTCATAAGGAGCATCAAAGTGGCAAATTCCAAGCAAGCACGTAAGCGCGCTCGTCAGGCTGAAGTTCGTCGTCAGCACAACTCCGCACAACGTTCTGCCGTGCGTACCAGCATCAAGAACGTGCTGAAGACCGTCAAGACTGGCGATCACGCTGCTTCCATGGCCGCTTTCAATGTCGCGCAGAAGGTCCTCGACCGTTACGCCGACAAGGACATTCTGTCCAAGAAGAAGGCCGCTCGTCTGAAGAGCCGTCTGAACACTCGCGTCAAGGCACTGGCTGTCTAAGACGTGTGAGTGTGAAAAAACCGGCTTCGGCCGGTTTTTTTGTGTCTGTCTGTCGAGTGGATGACATCGGTGTCAGGTCAGGGAAGCGAGAGGGGGGGCAGGGTGAGCAAGCCGCAGGATGAGTCGCCCGCAGGCGAGAAGGAAGTCAGGGGAGAAGGCGGCAAGGCCGAGGCCGCCGCGCAGTCCGCTTCACAGGCGAGTGCCCAGGGCGAGACCCGCTCGGGCGACAGCCTGCCGGTGCGGGGTGGTCTGTTGCGCTCCGGGTTGATCGTCAGCGTGATGACGATGCTGTCGCGCGTGCTGGGCCTGGCGCGCGATGTGACCATCGCATCCCTGCTGGGCGCCGGCAGCGGGGCGGACGCCTTCTTCGTCGCCTTCAAGATCCCCAACTTCATGCGCCGCCTGTTTGCCGAGGGTGCCTTCAACCAGGCCTTCATTCCGGTGCTGTCGGAGTATGCGACTCGCCGGACGCGGGAAGAGGTCCGTGAGTTGCTGGACGCCGTCAGTGGCAGTCTTGGTGTCATACTCGCGTTGATCACCGCGCTTGCGATGCTGTGCGCACCCTGGCTGGTGTGGGTCTTCGCGCCCGGGTTCGGTGACGATGCCGGCAAGCTGGCGCTGACCGGCGACATGCTGCGCCTGACCTTCCCGTATCTGCTGCTGATCTCGCTGACCGCCTTCGCGGGCAGCGTGCTCAATACCTGGAATCGCTTTGCGGTGCCGGCCATCACGCCGGTGCTGCTCAACCTGAGTCTGATCGGCGCGGCGCTGTTGCTGGCCCCGCGCTTCGAGACACCCGCCATGGCGCTGGCCTGGGGCGTGTTGATCGCAGGTGGCGTGCAGCTGCTGTTCCAGGTGCCGTTCCTGCTGCGGCTTGGCCTGATGCCCAAGCCGTGGCCGAATTTCGCCCATGAAGGCGTGCGCCGCATTCTCAAGTTGATGACCCCGGCGCTGTTCGGTGTCTCGGTCTCGCAGATCAATCTGCTGCTGGATACCGTGCTGGCCTCGTTTCTGGTCACCGGCAGCGTGTCGTGGCTCTATTACTCCGACCGTCTGGTCGAGTTGCCTCTGGGCATCATCGGCATCGCCATCGGGACGGTGATTCTGCCGGCGCTCTCAAAACGTCATGCCGAGCAATCACTGGAGCACTTCCAGAAGATGCTCGACTGGGCGCTGCGCTCGGTGCTGTTGATCGGTGTGCCGGCGGCGCTGGCGCTCGGCGTGCTGGCCGAACCGCTGCTGATCACGCTGTTCCACTACGGCGCGATGACCGACAACGATGTGGTGATGTCGGCCCAGAGTCTGCGTGCCTACAGCTTCGGTCTGCTGGCCTTCATGCTGATCAAGGTGCTGGCGCCGGGCTTCTATGCGCGTCAGGACACGAAAACGCCGGTCAAGATCGGTATCATCGCGATGGTCGCCAACATGGCCTTCAACCTGGCGCTGATCGTGCCGCTGGCACATGCCGGGCTCGCGCTGGCCACGGCGCTGTCGGCCTTCCTCAATGCGGGCCTGCTGGCACGCGGCCTGTATCGTGACGGCGTGCTGCGCTTCCAGCCCGGCTGGGGACGCTATTCGCTGACCCTGATCGGCGGTTGCGCCCTGATGGGCGGCGGCCTGATGTGGCTGTCGCCGGACTGGACCACCTGGCTTGGTTGGGGCCTGTGGGAGCGCTGTGCGATGATGGGAGCGCTGGTCGTCGGCGGTGTACTGGCCTATGCGGTGTGGTTGGGGCTGTGCGGTGTCCGCCCGCGCCATTTCCGCATGCAGAGCTGAGTCTGCTGCCCGGGTGCCACGCAGGTTGGTGCCCTCGGTTCCAGCTGTTTTCTCCCTGGCGGGGCAACGGTGGCTGTCAGCGCCGTGCCCCTTCGCTATAATCGACCACTTTCGGCGGCTTGTGTGATGCACGCATGGACTTGATCAGAGGACTCCACAATCTCGCCCGCCTGCGCAAGCAGGATGGCAGTCGCGGCTGCGTGGCCACCATCGGCAATTTCGATGGCGTGCATCTCGGCCACCAGGCGATTCTGGAGCAACTTCGCGAGCGCGCGGCGGCCTATGGCCTGCCCGCCACGGTGGTGGTGTTCGAGCCGCAGCCGCGTGAGTTCTTCGCGGGTGACAAGGCGCCACCGCGGCTGACGCGTCTGGCGGACAAGGTGCGTCTGCTGGGTAGCCATGGCGCCGAGCGCGTACTGTGTCTGCCCTTCAATGAGACGCTGCGCTCGCTGTCGGCTCGCGAGTTCATCGAGCAGGTGCTGATCGATGGGCTCGGCGTGCGTCATCTGGTGGTCGGTGACGACTTCCGCTTCGGCTGCGATCGCGCCGGAGACTTCGCGTTGCTGGAACGCATCGGCGCCGCCGAAGGCTTCGCGGTGGAGCATACCCGCACCTTCGAGATCGCCGGTGAGCGTGTTTCCAGCACCCGCGTGCGTGAGGTGCTGGCCGCAGGCGACATGGCGCTGGCCGCCCGGCTGCTGGGGCGTGCCCACCACTGGCAGGGACGCGTGGTCGCGGACCGCCAGCTGGGTCGCACGCTGGGCGTGCCGACCGCCAACCTGCCGCTGCCGAATGCGCCGCTGGCAGTCTCCGGCGTCTACGCGGTAATGGCGCACCTTGCCGATGGCCGCGACTGTCCGGCGGTGGCCAACATCGGCTGGCGCCCGACGGTCGGCACGCCGCGGCCGGTGCTCGAGGTCCATCTGCTGGATTTCGCGGAAGACCTCTACGGCCAGCCGATGCGCGTCAGCTTCTGCGCCTTCCTGCGCGGTGAACAGCGCTTCGATGGCCTGGAAGCCCTCAAGGCCGCCATCTACGCCGACATCGCCCTGGCGAAGCGCTTCTTCGCGCTGGCCGCGGGCGAGACGCCTGCCGGTGATGAGCAGGCGTTGCTTGATTGCATGACCTCGATGGCTGACCTGCCGCTGGCCAGCCGTCCGCTGAGCGCACTGATGACGGATGCGCCGACGGCACCCTTACACGGCACTGCTGAGGTGTCTGATTCCACAGCTCGGGAAGCCCAGGCTTCCCGCCCCCACGACGGCTGACCCGAAAGGCTATGAGCGACTACAAGCATACTTTGAATCTGCCCGATACCGACTTCCCGATGCGCGGCAATCTCCCCAAGCGTGAGCCGGACCAACTGGCACGCTGGAACGAGATTGACCTCTACGCGCGTCTGCGTGAAGCAGGCAAGGGCCGTCCGAGCTTCGTGCTCCACGACGGCCCTCCCTATGCCAACGGCAATATTCACATCGGTCATGCCGTCAACAAGATTCTCAAGGACATCATCGTCAAGTCCAAGACGATGGCGGGCTTCGACGCGCCTTACGTGCCGGGTTGGGACTGTCATGGTCTGCCCATCGAGCACAAGGTCGAGACGACCCACGGCAAGCATCTCGAGTCCGAGAAGGCGCGTCATCTCTGCCGTGAATACGCCGGCGTGCAGGTGGAAGGCCAGAAGCACGAGTTCATCCGTCTCGGCATCGTCGGTGACTGGGGCAACCCGTATCGCTCCATGGACTTCGCCAATGAAGCCGGTGAGATCCGTGCGCTGGCCGAGATGGTCAAGGGCGGTTATGTCTTCAAGGGCCTGAAGCCGGTCAACTGGTGCTTCGACTGCGGCTCTGCGCTGGCGGAAGCGGAAGTCGAGTACGCCGACAAGACTTCTGATGCCATCGACGTCGCCTTCGCGGCAGACGATAGCGCGGCGCTGGCCAAGGCCTTCGGCCTCGAGTCACTGAGCAAGCCGGCGGCGATCGTGATCTGGACCACCACTCCGTGGACCATCCCGGCCAACCAGGCGCTCAACGTGCACCCGGACTTCGTCTACTCGCTGGTCGACACCGGCGAGCGCCTGCTGGTGCTCGCCGAGGAACTGGTCGAGGACAGTCTGGCGCGCTTCGGCCTGAGCGGCGAGACGCTGGCGACCGTCAATGGCGCGGCGCTGGAGCTGATCAACTTCCGTCACCCGATCTACGATCGTCTGTCGCCGGTCTATCTGGCCGACTACGTCGAGACTGGCGCCGGTACCGGTATCGTCCACTCCGCGCCGGCCTACGGCGAGGATGACTTCCATACCTGCCGTCGTTACGGCATGAGCTTCGACGAGATCGAAAGCCCGGTGCAGGGCAACGGCGTCTACGTGCCGGACCTGCCGGAATTCGGTGGCCAGTTCATCTGGAAGGCCAACCCGAACATCGTCGCGCGTCTGGAAGAGCTCGGCGCGCTGATGGCGCACGAGAAGATCTCCCACAGCTACATGCACTGCTGGCGCCACAAGACCCCGGTCATCTATCGCGCGACGGCCCAGTGGTTCGTCGGCATGGACATTGCCGGCACCGACGGCGTGACCCTGCGTGACAAGGCGCTGTCCGCCATCGAGGATACCGCCTTCATCCCGGCCTGGGGTCAGGCGCGTCTGAAGAGCATGATCGCCAACCGTCCGGACTGGTGCATCTCGCGTCAGCGCAACTGGGGCGTGCCGATCCCGCTGTTCCTGCATCGCGCGACGGGGGAGCTGCACCCCGACAGCGTGGCGCTGATGGAAGCGGTCGCCGATCGCGTTGCCGAGCACGGCATCGATGCCTGGTGGTCACTCGACAGCCAGGAGCTGCTGGGCGATGAGGCCGAGAACTACGAGAAGGTCACTGACACGCTGGACGTGTGGTTCGACTCCGGGACGACCCACTGGCACGTGCTGCGTGGCTCGCACCCGCATGGTCATGAGCAAGGCCCGCGTGCCGACCTGTACCTGGAAGGCTCCGACCAGCACCGTGGCTGGTTCCACTCGTCACTGCTGACCGGCTGTGCCATCGACGGCCACGCGCCCTACAAGGCGCTGCTGACTCACGGTTTCACCGTGGATGCGCAGGGTCGCAAGATGTCCAAGTCCGTCGGCAACGTGGTCGCGCCGCAGCAGGTGATGGACAAGCTGGGCGCCGACATCCTGCGCCTGTGGGTGTCCTCCAATGATTACTCCGGCGAGATGGCCGTCTCGGACGAGATCCTCAAGCGTACCGCCGATGCCTATCGTCGTATCCGCAACACCTCGCGCTTCCTGCTGTCCAATCTGAACGGCTTCGAACCCGAGCGTGATGCGCTGGCCTTTGACGACATGCTGGCGCTGGACCAGTGGGTGGTCGATCGTGCCGCCCAGCTGCAGGCACGTGTCGAACTGGCCTACGAGGAATACCGCTTCCTCGACATCTATCAGCAGGTGCTGACCTTCTGCTCGCGTGAGCTGGGCGGCTTCTATCTGGATGTCATCAAGGACCGCCAGTACACCACGCAGCCGAACTCGCGTGCGCGTCGTAGCTGCCAGACGGCGCTGTATCACGTGATCGAGGCGCTGGCACGCTGGATGGCGCCGATCCTCTCCTTCACCGGTGAAGAGATCTACGCCAACATCCCGGGCCCGCGCAAGGACACCATCTTCCTCGAGACGGCCTACACCGGCCTGACGACTCTGGCGGATGATGCGGCCATGGGGCGTGAGTTCTGGGAGCAGGTGCTGCACGTCAAGCAGGCGGTCAACAAGACGCTGGAAGGCGCGCGCAACGCCGGTCTGGTCAAGAATGGCCTGGCGGCGGAAGTCACCCTCTACGTCAATGACGAGCTCAACACGCTGCTGGCAAGTCTCGGCGACGAGCTGCGCTTCGTGATGCTGACCAGCGGCGTGACCCTGGCGCCTCTCGAGGCGGCCGGTGAGGCGGAAGAGACCGAAGTGTCCGGCCTCAAGGTGGCGGTCAAGGTCAGCGAGAATGCCAAGTGCGAGCGTTGCTGGCACCACCGTCCGGAAGTCGGCACCCTGCCGGAACATCCGACGCTGTGCAGTCGCTGCGTGACCAACCTGCCGGATGGCGAAGGCGAGACGCGTCACTTCGCTTGATCGCTGATGCGACCGCGGCATCGTTCAGCCTCCGCTGAGCGCTGATATCGAACGCCGGGCTCTGGCCCGGCGTTCGTGTCTTGCCGGTCGCAGACTCATTTCACGACAGGAAGGTAACATGACGTCTTCTTCACAAGGCCCCGCGACGGATACCCCTTCAGCCGGCAGTGAGCCGATGCGCTCGCCGCTGCGCTGGCTGTGGCTGTCGCTGGTGATCGTGGTGCTGGACCTGGCCACCAAGTGGCTGGCCAGCAGTTCGCTGGTCTATGGTCAGGCCAACGAAGTGCTGCCGATCTTCAATCTGACGCTGCTCCACAACACCGGCGCGGCGTTCAGTTTTCTGGCTGGCCATGATGGCTGGCAGCGCTGGTTGTTTGCGGGCATTGCGGTGGTGGCAGCCATCGGCCTGAGCATCTGGCTTGCGCGCCTCAAGCGTCACGAGACCTTCACCGCGCTGGGCATCGCGCTGGTGCTGGGGGGCGCGCTTGGCAATCTCTATGATCGTGTCGTGCATGGCTACGTGGTGGACTTCCTGTCCTTCCACTGGGGCAATGCCTTCTTCCCGGCCTTCAACGTGGCGGACGTCGCCATCAGCCTGGGAGCCGTGGCACTGATTCTTGAATCTTTCCGTGGCCGCTCCGAATGAGCGCCACAAGCGAGGTCAGCATGAGCGAGCATCGTATCGCCGATAACATGGAGGTCAGCCTCCATTTCCGTCTGCGTCTGGAAGACGGCACCGAGGTGGACTCCACCTTCGACAAGACACCGGCCACCTTCCAGGTGGGTGACGGCAATCTGCCGCCGGGCTTCGAGCGTTCGATCATGGGCATGGCGGCGGGCGAGACCGGCAGCTTCACGATCACGCCGGAGCATGCCTTCGGCCAGCACAATCCGCAGAACGTCCAGACCGTGGCGCGCAAGAGCTTCGATGAAGAGATCGAGGTCGGCATGGTGATGTCCTTCGCCGAGCCGTCGGGTTCGGAGCTGCCGGGCATCATCCGCGAGATCGATGAGCGTGACGTCAAGGTCGACTTCAATCACCCGCTGGCCGGGCGTACCCTGACCTTCGAGGTCGAGGTACTGTCAGTCGCCCCCGCGACCACGCACTGAGTCTACTATCAAAAGGTGCGCTCCCCGTGAGCGCACCTCGCCATCAAGCGGAGCCTGTCATGCAGATCAAGCTGGCCAACCCGCGCGGTTTCTGCGCCGGAGTGGATCGCGCCATCGATATCGTCAACGGGGCGCTCGACGTGTTCGGGCCGCCGATCTACGTGCGTCACGAGGTGGTGCACAACCGTTTCGTGGTCGACTCCCTCAAGGAGCGCGGCGCCATCTTCGTCGAGGAACTGCACGAAGTGCCGGATGACGTCATCGTCATCTTCTCGGCACACGGCGTCTCGCGTGCCGTGCAGGAAGAGGCCGAGCGTCGCAACCTCAAGGTCTTCGATGCCACCTGTCCGCTGGTGACCAAGGTGCACATGGAAGTCCTGCGCTATGCGCGCAAGGGCCAGGATTGCGTGCTGATCGGTCATGAGGGCCACCCGGAGGTCGAGGGCACCATGGGCCGCTATGACACTTCCAAGGGTGGCACCATCCATCTGGTGGAAGACGAGTCCGATGTGGCGCGTCTGGAGGTCAAGGACCCGGAGCAGCTGGCCTTCGTCACCCAGACCACGCTCTCGATGGATGACACGGCGCGCGTGATCGACGCGCTGCGCGAACGCTTCCCGGCGATTCAGGGCCCGCGCAAGGATGACATCTGCTACGCGACCCAGAATCGCCAGGACGCCGTGCGCATGCTGGCGGAAGCCTGCGATGTGGTGCTGGTGGTCGGCAGCCCCAACAGCTCCAACTCCAATCGCCTGCGCGAACTGGCCGAGCGCATGCAGACCCCGGCCTGGTTGATCGACGATGCGCAGCAGATCGAGGCCAGCTGGCTCGAGGGGATCGGCAGCATCGGCATCACCGCCGGGGCCAGTGCCCCCGAAGTGCTGGTGCAGGGAGTGATCGATCGTCTGATGGCGCTGGGAGCCTCGGCGCCCGAGGAGCTCGAGGGCCAGGAGGAAAACATCGTCTTCTCGATGCCCAAGGAGCTCAAGGAGCGCTTGATCGCCTCGGATCAGATCCGCGAGCTGTAACGCCTTGTAAGTTTCTGCCAGTGAAGAAGCCGCGACCCTGTCGCGGCTTTTTTATGCGCGCCATTCGCATTTTGCCATTCAATTCAGCAGTTTCTTGTATAAGCAACGGCATTCTTGAGCACGATCGTTGATCAAAATGGTGCGTATTGAAAAAAAATGTAATGCGCAGTTACCAAAATGATACATAATAGAGGTATGGTTCGTACTCTGGAGAATTCCCCATGCCACGACTGTTCTCGGTCACCGGTGTCAGCAGTGCAGGTGCACGCCGCAAGCCGAGACCGGGGCGCGGGGCAGCTGGCAGGCGTCGGTCTCAGGGCTTCACTCTGATCGAGATGATGATGGTGGTCGCGATCATCGGCATTCTGGCGGCGGTCGCCATTCCCTCCTATCTCGGTTATGTGGAGCGCAGCTGGCGCTCGCATGCCCAGCAGGCGCTGGGGCAGCAGGCCAGACAGCTGCATGGCTTCTACTACCAGAATTTTTCCGAGGCGCCCGTGGGGGATGATGACCAGCCGACGGATGGCGTCAGCCGTATAGAGGACAGCGGTGGCAATCTTCGCTACCTGATCACGTATCGCAGTCTGTCTGCCTCGGACTTCGTCCTGCAGGCGACGCCTCAAGGGGCACAACTCAATGATGACTGCGGCGTGCTGTGGATGGACCAGGACATGAATACCGGTGCCGAAGGAGGAGGTCGGTGCTGGTGATGGTGGGCCCCAGAAGACAGACTCGAGTCCGGCATGGCCGGTCGACCCTCAGCGGCAAGGAGAAGTATCTCTCATGCGCCAATCCCGTGGTTTCACCCTGATCGAGCTGGTCGTGACAGTGGCGATCATTGCCATCATCGCGACCTGGGCGGTGCCGGCCTGGCAAGGCCTGGTGCAGCGCTCTCAGGTGGAGTCCGATGTGCGTGCCCTGACCCATGCGCTCGGCATGGCGCGCAGCACCGCCAC
>NZ_CFDJES010000063.1:14749-17198 GCF_983723665.1 Cobetia sp.
AGTGGCAACAGTACGCTGGTGTTCTGTGCGGCATCCGATGCTACCTCTGTGGTAGTGGCGCCTTCAGGCCGTGTACGCCTTGAATCAGGAGGGGACTGCTCATGACAGCATCGTTGATGATCACATCCCTCAAGCAAGCCCTGCAGCCGCGAGCGCTGAGGAAGACATTGCTGTCTCGCCTGCAGCGGCGGCGTTCCGCTCGGCATTCACAGCGCGGCGTCGGCCTGATCGAGGCGCTGGTCGCGGTCATGCTGCTGGGGGTTTCCCTGCTGGGGCTGGGGTTGTTGCAAGTTCAGACGCTTCAACATCAGCGCGTCAGCTACAGCAATACCGTGGCACAACTGCTGTCGCTGGACATGGCTGAGCGTATCCGCGCCAACCTTGAGGCCATCGATCAATATGATGATGCCGACACCACCAATGCGCCGGCGGATGGATGCAGCTCGGACTGCGTGCCCGCAGAGCTGGCGGACCAGGACATCATTGATTGGCGTGACGCCATCATCGGCTCCACGCTGACCAGCGGCGTCGGCAGCGTGGAAGTCGACGAGCGTGTTGTTGGCGGCGCCGGTATCGGCGTTCACGATGTCAGTGTCCAGGTGCAGTGGAGTGACCCCATCAGCGGGGGAGTTGACCAGCAGACCTATCGTTTCGAGGTAGAGCCATGAATCGCTGTTCCCCTGCATCGGTCCGCCGACGCTTCGCCCCCGACACCGCCCGTCCGCATGGCTTGAAACGCCAGGCGGGCGTGGGGCTTGTCGAGCTGATGATCAGCCTGGTGCTGGGGCTGTTGATCACGGCGATGGCCGTGCAGATGTTCTCGACCTCACGCAGCACCGTGAGCACCCAGGAGGCGCTTTCCTATCTGCAGGAATCGGCCCGTTACGTGTCCTTCCGGCTCCAGCCGCTGATGCGCAATGTGGGCTACGCAGGCTGTGCCAATAGCCGCGATATCACCAATGCCAGCTCGGTGGATGCCTCCCATGACCTCACGGCGCCCTTCGGGGGGCAGCAGCGTACCCAGCGGGGCCTCAGCTATTTCAATCTGACGTTCGTCGCTGCCAGCAAGGACGGCGATGAAACCACGCTGACCAGCAGCATGACGTCGCTGGGCGGCCCGCTGTCCGTGCGCAACGGTAGCGAAGATGCCTTCGTGACCAACGAGTATGCACTGGTCAGTGATTGCAGCAGCACCGATGTCTTCAGGGTGTCGGGCACCACCCAGGGCAATGTGGAAACCAATGACACCCTGTCACGTTCCTACGGCAGCTCTCAGTCCTCGAATGCCTATCTCTACCCGGTGCAGGCCTGGGAGCTGCGGCTGGATGACCAGGCCAACGATTCTTCGGTGCGTGCACTGTATATCGACCGTATCGATGCCGCTTTCGCACGCGAAGAACTGGCCTCCGGCGTACAGGGCTTCGATGTCAGTTTCAGCCTGGATACCACCGGCAATGGCAGTGTCGATCGTGTCAAGGTGCCGGCCGCCACGGTGCGCAGCGAAGGCCGTTGGGATGAGGTGCGCCGTATCGAGATCGCACTCACGCTCGAGAGCCTGCCGGGAGTGGTGCCGGGCGGGGATAACGATGGGCGTTTGACGCGAACCTTCAATCTCACGTTCACACCGCGCAATCTGCAACTGAGGGGCAGCTGATGAATACATCGTCTTCAACGTCCAGGGTCTGCGCGGTCACCCGGGGGCCAGCACGTCAGCAAGGCATCGCCTTGCTGATCGTATTGATCATGCTGGTCGTGATCGGCCTGCTGGCCGTGACCGGGGTCGAGGACAGTCAGCTGCAGACACGCATGGCCGTCAACAGCCGCAACTTCGAGCAGTCCTATTACAACGCGGAAACCAGCCTGAGCATCGGTGAGCGTGCGCTGCAGGAAAGCCTGGAGGATGGCACCTGGAGCCTGGACAGCTTCGATGACTCGGCCGGCCTGATGCTGGCACTGCCCGAGGATGCACCGCCGATCAACCCGCTCTCGGAAGCGGATTGGCAAGCCAGCGGTATCCAGACGCTGGACAGTGATACCGGTGCGGTCATCGGGGCCTATGTGATCGAGTATCTGGGCAAGGTCGGCGAGCCGCCGCTGAATGCCAGCAACGAAGTGAATGCGGTGGGCACGCGCCTGGATGCCTTCCGTATCAACGCGATGGGCACGGGGGGCGGCAATGGTGCCTCCTGGACAGTAGTGCAAAGCGAGATGGAACTGGGCCCTTACTTCTGAGAGGAGCATGAATATGCGTTATCTGCTGAGTGGTGCCCTGTGCCTTGTCGCCTTGCCCTGTCTGGCGGCCCCCGGGGAAATCGCCCGCGCCCCGGTCACGGAAGCGACCGGGGTTCAGCCCAATATCCTGTTCATTCTGGATGATTCGGGCAGCATGGCCTGGGAGGACACTCTCAACAAGGGAGTGGAACACTGGGGGTATCAGCCGGCTTCCTCG
>NZ_CFDJES010000064.1:0-2056 GCF_983723665.1 Cobetia sp.
TCGGGAATCGTCTATGAATCGCTGGCTACAGCAACCCCTCATGTGGCTGCGAACCTGGACCACCAGCATCGCCTATCTCCCCAGCATGCTGGCCATGGTCTATACCCTGCTGGGACTGATCTCGGTGATGCCCTCCGGGCTGCCGGACCCTTCCTCGCTGCCCAATAGCGACTTTTTCGAAGCACTGACCTTCAAGCAACATGACACCCCGCGCACCTTGCTGGCGGCGTTGGTCGGCGGCCTGATCTCGCTGATGGTCTTCAGTTTCACCATGGTGATGAGCGTGCTCACCCAGGCCGGCGCGCAGTTCTCCCACAAGCTGCTGCTGGGCCTGGTGACCGAGCGCCACCACCAGCTGGTACTCGGCCACTACCTGGGCAGCCTGCTGTTCCTGCTGGTCAACCTGATGGTGCCCAATACGGGCGACTCCCCGACCCTGTGGCGCTCGCTGGCGGTCTATCTCGGCGTGCTGATGATGGTCAATTGCCTAGGGATGTTCGTCTACTTCATCCATCAGGTCTCGCAGTCGGTGCAGATCAACGCCGTCGCGCGGCGACTGTCCGGCCGCACCCGCCTCTCGCTGGAGCGCCTGCGTCAGCGCAATCGGGACGATGGCTTCTGCGAGCGCGAGGTCAGCCGTGACGACGACCAGTGCCAACTGCTGCGGGCACGCCGGCGCGGCTACATCCAGCAGGTCGACTTCTCGGCGCTGCGCCAGCTGGCCATCAAGCATGACATGGTGGTGCATCTGGATTTCGCGCTGGGCGCCTTCATCGTCAGCGGCATGCCCTTGATGCGCATCGAGTGGCCCAACGGCCTGCCAGAGGGTGCGACGGCTGGGGAAGAACTCGATGAAGAACAGCAGGCCGAGTTGATCAAGAACCTGCGTGCCGCGCTTGGCTATCTGGATGGGGAGTCCGTCGAGGACCTGCACGAGCACGGCCTGACCCAGCTGATGGAAGTCGCCATCAAGGCGCTGTCGCCCGGCATCAATGACCCCGGCACGGCACGGCTGTGCATGCACCAGCTGACGGAGCTGCTCAGCGAGCGCATGTCAGTGCCGCTGTGCAATTGTTGCGTGGATGATCACAAGGCCGTTCGCGTCAGCTGGCAGATGGAGTCCTTCGCAAGCCTCCTCTACCGCTCCATCACTCCGATTCTGCATTATGGCCGTGATGACCTCTCGATCTGTCTGGCCCTGCTGGAGCTGTTGAAGACCCTGTCGCTGATGGGCGCGCAATACGGCCATCTGGTGCTGCTGCAACAGCATGCCGACAAGGTGGTGGAGGCGATTCTCGCCCAGGCCGAATTCGAGGTGGATCGTCGCTTCATCGAACACGGCCTGCAGGCCGGTCACCATCGTCTGAACCTGCCCAGCCCTCAGTGGTGAAAAGGCCAGCGCCTGAACGAGCAACGCCCGCGACGGTCGATCACCATCGCGGGCGTTGCAGTCTGTGAGCCGTACCATTTCTGAATCGTACTATCCGATCACATGACGGCTTGCGGCCTGTTGCCGTCAGTCTGACTCGTGGCAGGGAATCAGAGCCTTACGGCTTGCGGCGGCTCTTGAAGAAGGACACCAGGAACAGCACCAGGAAGATCACGAACAGGACCTTGGCGATGGTCGCTGCGGTGCCGGCGATGCCGCCGAAGCCCAGTACGGCGGCAATGACAGCGACGATCAGAAAGATGATGGCGTAGTTGAGCATGTCAATTCCTTATGTCATGTGAGAATTGTCGCGGCGGAGTCAGCCCCTGACGGATGACGCCTCAGGCGCACTCCAGGGTACTGAAAGCGGCGATCAGGAGGCGCGTCTGCCACCTGACTCGTTATTGCCAAGATGGTAATAAACTAAAGCTTTGTCAACATGATGTCGCACTTCAGTAAAAGAATTTGCCTCAGCCCTTGTGATGGGTTGAAAGCCTGCTCCGTCATCCGCACGTCTTGTCATAGGCACACGATAGGCGGCACTCGGTTGACCGCACGCATGCAGCTCGGGCAGGTGATGTTGCTTGTCGGGTGCCGCTTTACACAGCAAAGACCCCCGTTCGGCGA
>NZ_CFDJES010000064.1:2156-13591 GCF_983723665.1 Cobetia sp.
CGCTCACTCAGCTGTGCATGAGCATCGCTGAGATAGACCCCACGGGTCTGCTGCACGCACAGGGTCACCAGTGGCAGACCGCCACGGGCAAGCGCCGCCTCGAAGGCAGGCAATGCCGGACGCTGACGCTCGGTGCAATCCGGGCACCATTCCGCGACCTGATTGAGCACGAAGGTATCGCCAGCGGCCAACCGCGCTTCCACCTCGGCCAGGGTGACGTGAGAAGAGATGTCGTTGCTCATGGTTCACCTCAGTACAGGGACGGATCGGTTTTCTCGGGACGTGTCTTGAAGCGACGGTGCAGCCACAGATACTGCTCGGGATGCTTGCGGATCGCCCCTTCGATGAAGGCGTTGATGCGCGTGGCATCGGCGACGTCATCGCCACTCGGGAAGTTGTCCAGCGCCGGCAGATACTCCAGCGTATAGGTACGATTGTCCGGATTGCGGTGGAACATCAAGGGCATCACCGGCGCGCCCGTCATGCGGGCGATCTTGGCCGTCAGCTTGATGGAGGCGGCATCGATGCCGAAGAACGGCGCGAACACGCTGACATCACGCCCGAAGTCCTGATCCGGTGAATACCACACGCCATGGCCGCTCTTGATGCGACGTACCACGCCCCGCAGGTCGTGACGATCGATGGCGGTGCCGAAGATGCCATTGCGCGCACGGGTCATGAAGCGCTCGAACAGCGGGTTGTCGTGGGGGCGATAGACGACATCGGCCGGGAAGAACAGCGAGTGCAGTGCGCCGCCCAGATCCAGGGTCGAGAAGTGGATGCCCACGATGAGCGCCCCCTTGCCCTGGGCCATGGCGCGCTCCATGTGCTCCTGCCCCTTGAAGGTCACGCGATCACGCATGTGCTCAGGATCACGACACCAGCCGGTGGCCGTCTCGAAGATACCGATGCCGTTGGCGTGGAAGGTCTTGCGCACCTGACGCGCGCGCTCCGCCTCACTCCACTCAGGAAAGCACAGCTTGAGATTGGTGTCGGTGATGTGACGACGACGCTTGCCGAAGCGCCATGCCAGCTCACCAAGGCCACGCCCCAGCCACAACTTGGCGCACCAGGGCAGATAGGCCGAAGCCTTCATGGCACCGATGCCCAGCCAGGTCAGCCAGTAGCAGGGGTGTGCAAAACTCTCGGGATAGCTCTTCTTGGCCATGACTCTCTCGTTCGACGGGCAACGGCGGCCATTGTAGACCGCGCGAGCCTTGCCGTCAGGTCAGGCGTGCGTATCCAGCGGCTGAGCGCTGGCCAACTGCGCAACACCCTTGTCGTCCGCCACACTGCCAACGCCGCCATGATAGTGTCTGGGCACGCGCGGCAGCAGCCCCGTCAGCAGTGTATAGCTGATGGTGTCGCAGCTGGCGGCGACGCGATTGACCTCAAGCCCCTCGCCCCACAGCACCACACGTGAACCGACACCCGCCTCGGGCAGATCCGTGATATCCACCGTCAGCATGTCCATCGACACCTTGCCGGCCAGCACCGTTTCCTGACCATCCACCAGCACTGGCGTACCATCCACGGCGTGGCGATCATAGCCATCACCATAACCGCAGGCGACGACACCGATACGCGTCGGACGCGTGGCCACGAAGCGCCCCGAGTACCCTACAGGCTCGCCGATGGCGATCTCACGCACGGCGATGATGGCCGAAGACAGCGTCATCACCGGCTTCAGGCGCCGACTGGCGTCATTGGCGCCTTCCAGCGGGTCTGCTCCGTAGAGCATGATTCCCGGGCGGTTCCAGGCCGCATGCGTCTCTGGCCAGGCAAGCGTCGCCGGAGAGTTGGCCAGACACAGCGGCAGCTCTGCCTCGGCCGCCAAGGCCGTCACCGCCGCCATCTGCTGCTGGAAGTAGTCTGGTGTCAGGCTGTCAGCGCTGGCGAAGTGCGTCATCAGGTGCAGGTCACGCGCCTTGCCACACGCCTCGAGGCGCGCCTTGGCGTCCAGCACCTGCTCGGCCGTGAAGCCGAGACGATGCATGCCTGAGTCGAACTTGATCCAGCAGGACAAGGGCTGCGCAAGCTCACTCTGTTCGAGGGCCGCCAACTGCCATTCGCTGTGGATGGCGCACCAGAAGTCATGCTCGGCCGCCAAGGCATACTCCGCGGCCTCGAACACCCCCTCAAGCAGCACGATCGGATGAGAGATGCCGCCCGCCCGCAGCGCCAGCGCCTCCTCTATCGTGGCCACCGCAAAGGCGGGGGCGAGGTCCGCCAGTGCCTGCGCGCACGCCACCGCACCATGCCCGTAGGCGTCCGCCTTGATCACGGCCAGGGCGCGCGAATGCGGCGCCAGCTCGCAGGCCAGCTGATAGTTGTGACGCAGTGCATCGAGATCAATATCAGCGCGCAGTGGGCGGGACATGAGGGGACTCCAGGGTGATCGGTGAAAATGACAGACAGCAGAGCAAGCCCCTCAATTATTTTCCATCATCGCCGTCAGGTCACGCTGAAAAACACCAAACTTTCCCCAAATCACCGATAGAAACCACTGCCTTTTAAAACACATGCAGGATTTTCGACCAATACCACCACGAAACTGCCTGCCTCGAGGCCGCGCTGCCCTTGCGCGCTGCTTTTTCGGCACCTCCTGTCTGGCCATCACTTGCCTGATGAACACATGCCTGACGATCAGTGACCTGACCAACTGATGCCCTCAAACGCATGCCCCAAAACGCATGCACCCCCGCAGGCAGAGCCTGCGGGGGTGCATGCAGCACGTGGCGTAAGCCAGCGCGGGACGATCAGGGCGTCACGTTTTCCAGCTCGTCGGAGCTCTCATCATTCAGCACCAGGGACACCTGACGATCTGCCTTGAGGCTCTCGTTGAGGTCACGCACGCTGTTGATATCGATGATACCTGCCGCCTGACGCAGGTTGAGCAGGTCGAGCACATAGGTGTAACGCGAAGAGGCGTAGTCCGCCAGCGCCTGATACAGGGCCTGCTCGGCGTCCAGCACATCGACGATGTTACGGGTGCCGACTTCATAACCGGAGCGAGTCGCTTCCAGTGCGCTGCGGCTGGAGACGATCGCCTGCTTGCGCGCCTTGACGGTCAGGACGTCGCTGCGCACCTGGCTGTAGAGCGAGCGCACGCTCTGGGTAGTGGAGCGCTGCTGATCGAGCAGGTCGTACTGGCTCTGCTCGAGCAGATGGGTGCTCTGACGTACCTGGGCGGAGGTGCGGCCACCGGTATAGATCGGCAGGGAGGCCTGGATACCGATCTGGTTGTATTCCTGATACCCCCCGGCAGTATCGATGTCGGTTTCATCGTAGGAGTAGGTCGCGAAGGCGCCGACTTCCGGCAGGTGGCCTGCGCGGGAGGTCTTCACATCGCCTCTGGCGACATCGACACCCTTCTGGGCAGCACCGATCAGCGGGTTGTTGGACAATGCCATCTCGACCCACTTGTCGCGGCTGGCCGGCACCGGCGCTTCGATCGCCAGATCTTCTTCCAGACCATCGATGGAATCGTACTGCTGGCCCGTCAGCTGCTGCAGGGCCTCGAAGCTGACCTGCAGATCGGCTTCGGCCGCGATGCGCTGGGCACGCGCGTCATCGAATGATGCCTTGGCTTCCTGCACATCCGTGATCGCGATCAGACCGACCTCGAACTGCTGATTGGCCTGGTCCAGCTGGCGGGAGAAGGCCTTTTCCTGGGCGATGCGCGCATCGAGCACATCACGATTGTTCAGGATGGTGAAATAGGCAGACGCCACATCATAGAGCAGCTGCTGCTGATCGGAATCCAGCAGCAGTTTCTGCTGACGGGTGGTGTCCTTGCTGGTCGCGAGCTCATACCAGTCGGCAGCATCGAACAGCTGCTGGTTGACGTTGACCACGATATTGCTGTCGGTGTAATCGCCTTCGGTGCCGCTCTGGGAATTGCCGGTGACATCGGTACGCGACACGGTCCCCGTGGCAGTGATCTGGGGCAGCAGGTCAGCAAGCTCGATACGCTCATTGTCCTCGACGCTCTGATAGAGCGAGCGAGAGGAGGACAGGCTGGCGTTGTGGGTCAATGCATCACGCGTGATGTCGAGCAGATTGGCAGCCTGAGCCTGGGTCGCAAAACCCATCGCCAGCACCAGTGGCAGTATGCGAATGTTGGCCATGTATGCGTTGTTCCTGATCAGTGACAGTCGTGACCTGCATGGCGCCTCGAAAGCACCAGGACAAGGTAAAAGGTAGCTCACACATCGGCTGGACTACTGCCTCAGCCCTGCTCAAGCGGGTCGTGGAAAAAGTGGCCTTAGTCTAATCGTCGCTCTTTTGGGCGTCCAGTTAGTTGGCTAACTTTGTTGCACGATACAGCGTTTCCAAATTGACAACAGTGTCATGGGGCATCCTGCACTCGAGCGCAGTACGTCAGAATGCCCCCACTCTGCCAGAATAATGATGACACAATATGAAAACGGCCCACTCGGATCACGAGCGGGCCGTTTTCACTGGCAACCTGCATCAGGGTATCGACAGCCATGACGACTGTGCCCGCGCATCATTCAAAGATGGATTCGAGCGTCAGCCCCTGCTTCTCGAGCATGCGCCGCAGCTTCTTGAGCGCCTCGACCTGGATCTGACGCACCCGCTCACGCGTCAGGCCGATCTCCTCGCCCACTTCCTCCAGCGTCGCGGCTTCATGACCGCGCAGCCCGAAGCGGCGCACCACCACTTCCATCTGCTTCTCGGTCAGTTCCGCCAGCCACTCATCGACATGCGCCTTGACGTCGACATCTACCAGACTGGACTCCGGGCTGGTGTCATTCTCGTCGGCGATGGTCTCGATCAGCGGCTTGTCGCTCTCGCCGCCCATCGGGTAGTCGACGGATGACACGCGCTCATTGAGCCCCAGCATCTTCTTGACGGTATCGACCGGCTTGTCGAGGAAGTCGGCGATCTCCTCCGCGGTGGCCTCGTGATCCAGTTTCTGGGTCAGCTGGCGCGCGGCACGCAGGTAGATGTTGAGTTCCTTGACGACGTGAATCGGCAGACGAATGGTGCGCGTCTGATTCATCAGCGCCCGCTCGATGGTCTGGCGAATCCACCAGGTGGCGTAGGTCGAGAAACGGAAGCCGCGCTCGGGGTCGAACTTCTCCACCGCGCGGATCAGCCCCAGATTGCCCTCCTCGATCAGGTCGAGCAGCGACAGACCACGATTCAGATAGCGCCGTGCGATCTTGACCACCAGACGCAGGTTGGACTCGATCATGCGCTGGCGACCGGCGGGGTCGCCCGCCTGTGCCAGACGCCCGAAGTAGACTTCCTCCTCGGGCTTGAGCAACGGGGAAAAACCAATCTCGTTGAGGTAGATCTGGGTCGCATCCAGGCTTTGGTAGTGCTTGCGCTCTTCACGATTCAAGGCGCGTTCGAATGCCGCCTCTTCCGCTTCTGCCTCAAGCGTATCGTCGTCCTCCTCGACATCCTCAAGGGACAACTCAACCTCAGCCTGATCGATATCCTTTTCCAGCATGCTCATGTCGATACCCCGTTGTCTCTGGTCTGGTGCCAGGAACTTGTTGTTGTGGCAGCGGTGGGAATCAGCGTTTAGGCAGGAATTTCAGTGGGTCCTTGGGCTGCCCATCCTCGCGAATCTCGAAGTGCAGCTGCGCACGTTCAGCGTCAGTGGCTCCCAGAGTGGCGATGACCTGTCCGGCGTCGATCACATCGTTCTCTGATACACGCAGAGTGTCGTTGTGGGCGTAGGCGCTCAGATAGCGGTCGTTGTGCTTGAGAATGATGAGGTTACCGTAACCACGTACTCCGCTTCCGGCGTAGACCACGATTCCCGGCCCTGCTGCCTTGACAGGTTGCCCCTTTTGACCAGCGATATCAATGCCGCCGGTGACACTCTCGGACTCGCCGAACTTGCCGATGATCTCGCCTTGCGTAGGCCACTGCCAGTCAACGTTTTTTACCGGAACATAGGTCTTCTTGGCCGGTGCAGCCTTGGCGGTTTCGCCAGCGACATTGGTGCCCTTTTCAACCTTGGCAGCCTCATTTTTCACGCTAGCGGCCGCTTTCTCGCGCTCTGCTGCGGCGGCAGCGGCGGCTTGCTCGGCCTTTTCCTTGGCAGCCTTGCGCGCCTCGGCCTGGGCGGCGGCCGCACTGGCAGCTGCCTCGCTGGCCGTCTGACTGGCTGTCTGACTGGCCGAGCTACTGGCCTGCGCAGCACTGCTGCTGGCCTGCTCTGCGCTGTCAGTGGCTGAGTTGCGCGCCGTCTCGGCGAGTGCCTCTTCACTGCCTTCCTGGTAGACAGGCCCCAGCCCGGCAGCCGCCGCGGCGCCGGTGGCGGCCGAGGACACGCCACCCGAGCCAGTCGTCAGCGACTGGGCCTGGCTGGTGCGCTGTTGCTGCTGAGCCATGGCGGATTCATCCGGTGCCAGCCAGTCAGGCAGTTCGCTGCCGCCGGCGATCGAACCATCACTGCCCCCGCCCATCGGCGTGGCAACAACGCCACCGCTCGAGGCGACGCTCGTGCCGGAAGCGCCCGCCGCACTGGCCGGCAGCTGGGTGTTGGGGTTCAGACGCAGCGTCTGCCCCGGCTGCAGGGTGTAGGGCGGATTCAAGCCGTTCATGCGCGCCACATCCCGGAAATCCTGGCCACTCTGCCAGGAGATGCCATACAGGGTGTCACCGCGCTGAACGGTATAGGTGTCGGAGGTGATACGCGCATTGCCGGCGTTGAGGTCCTGAACCTGCGGGCGAGTGGTCGCCGTGCTGCAGGCTGTCAGCGCACCCAGCGCCAGACCTGCCAACGTCAGTTTGATTCCCTTGTCCATCCTGTCACGCATGTTCCTGCTCCTTGCGGGAATTGCTGGAGTCGTCATCCGGGCCGGAGCGCTCTCCGGCAAACCAGACAAGCAATACGCCGGCCAGCATCAGGGCGAGTGCCGCCCACAGCTGGGCAGGCTCACCGGTCACACTGGTATAGGTATCCGGCATCATGAAGTGGTAATCCAGCGGAACCTGTTCACCCTTGGGTCCCAGACGATAATCGGTGATGGTGCGCCACGGCCACAATACCGGCAGCGAGCCGAGAATGAAGCCCGTCAGCAGCATCAGTGTCGCGGTGTGATGATGACGAAACAACCACGACAACAAACGCGAGAAGGTGAACAGCCCGATGGCGCAGCCGCTGCCGAACAGCATGATCAGCTGCAGATCGAAGCTCTTGATGCCAGTCATCACCGTGCCGTAGAGGCCCATGGTCAGCAACAGGAAGCTGCCGGAAACGCCCGGCAGCAGCATGGCACTGATGGCGATGGCACCGCCGACCACCAGCACCCAGGAGGCATCGGTGGCGGCGGGCAACAGGCTGGGCAACTTGCTGGCCAGCACCAGCCCCAGCGCCAACCACACCAGATAGCCCATTCGGAAGGTGGTGATACGCCGCGCGACCACCACCCCGGAGCACACCACCAGCCCGAAGAAGAAGGCGTTGAGCAGCAGCGGCTGCGCCTCCATCAACCAGGTCACCACATGCGCCACGCTGATCAGGCTGGCGAAGATGCCAGCGACCAGCGGCAGCAGAAAGGCCAGATTCAAATGCTGCCACAGCGCCTTGAAGCCCTGCTCACGCCATACGCCGATGGCGGAGGGGCCGAAGCGCTTGATGGACTCGATCAATTCTTCATAGATGCCGGTCACGAAGGCAATCGTGCCGCCTGATACCCCGGGCACGGCATCCGCCGCCCCCATGCCAGCGCCCTTGAAGAACACGCTCAAAGCTCGTTTCACCTGATCACTCCCTCGAGCAACGGCACGAAGCGCACGGCCTCGAACCGCTGAATATCCTGAGTGTCGCCGACGTGGCGCACTCGTGTCAGCCACTGACGATCACTGTCGTCCTCGGCCAATGGCACGATCATCACCCCCTGCGGGGCCAACTGCTTCAACAACGCCTGCGGCAGATGCGGTGCGCAGGCGGTCACCACGATCAGATCAAATGCCGAGTCATCGTCCTGCCAGCCATGCCCACCATCGGCATGGCGCAACGCGACATTGTCGAGTCCGAACCAGCCAAGGCGTTGAGCGGCCCTGGCATGCAGCACGGCGATGCGCTCGAGCGAAGACACCCGAGCGAACAGGCGCGCCAGCAGCAATGTCTGATAACCCGAACCGGTGCCGACCTCCAGCACCCGACACTCCTCGCGCGGGCGCGGCGCTTGCGCCAGGGCAAGCTCCGTCATGCGGGCGTGCATGTAAGGCTGGGACAGGGTCTGCCCCTGCCCCAGCGGCAGCGCGGTATCTTCATAGGCACGGTGCGCCAGCGCCTCATCGAGAAACAGGTGGCGCGGCTCACTGGCCATCAGCTCCAGCACCCGCTCATCGCGAATGCCGGCATCCTCCAGGCGCGCCACCATGCGGTCTCGCGTGCGCTGGGACGTCATGCCGATACCGCTCAGCTGCGCCGTGTCCGGTCGCCTGAGATGCAAGGGCCCGGCGATTCCCGCTGCGCTGTCTGACTGCGCAAGCGGGAAAGCGTTCTGATACACGTCCTTCATGGTCTTGATTCATATCCTTCGAACGAGGACTTCACAGCGAAATCTTGAGCCTTGGCTGGCGCTACGTCGCTCAGGTCAGCGCCTCGAGCCACTGCGCCACATCGTGACGCGCCCCGTGGGAGGTGAGATCCGTCATCAACGGCGTGATGGACACATAGCCTGCCGCGATGGCGGCGAAGTCGGTGTCATCGCCATCATCGATGCCATCGCCGGCCAGCGCGATCCAGTAGCGGGTACGGCCACGCGGGTCCTTGACCTCGATCGGGGCGCCCGCCGGGCCACGGTGGCCCTGACGCGTGACGCGAAAACCACGAATCTCGCTCCACGGCACATCCGGCACATTGACGTTGAGCAATGAGCGCGGCGGCAATGCCAGGGTCTCGGCCGCGCCGACGAGGCTCGCCGCCACGCGTCCAGCGGTCTCGAAGTGGGTCTTGCCGCACAGTGACATCGCGATCGCCGACATGCCCAGCGAGCGCCCTTCCATCGCCGCCGCCACGGTGCCGGAATACAGCACGTCATCGCCCAGGTTGGCACCATGGTTGATGCCGGAAATCACGATGTCAGGCTTCTCGTCCCAGACCCCATTGACGCCCAGGTAGACACAATCCGCGGGCGTGCCGTCGACGCTGTAGAAGCCGTTCTCCATCGCGGACAGCAACAACGGCCGACTCAGCGTCAGCGAGTTGCTGGCCCCTGAGCGGTCACGGTCCGGCGCGACCACACGAATGCGTGCCTGCCCGGCCAGCGCGTCATGCAGCGCCTTGAGCCCCGGAGCGTGCACGCCATCATCATTGGAAAGCAGAATCCTGCGCATCATCTCACTCCTTTGCGAATCATCGGATAGTCGTCATATCGCCTGACGGCACTACAGCAGCGGATGGGCGATCAGCTCACGCAACAGGCCCGTCGCGAAGCTGCCGCGCGGTAGATCGAAGTGCAGCCAGACACTGGCCTCGCCACCTTCGGTTTTTGCCTGCTCTGGCGTGATATCCCACTCCAGACGCGGCTTGCCGGGCATCAGGCGCAGCGGACGACGCTCCGCCTTGACGCCGGCCTTCTCGAGCCCCTCGCACAGCTGCGGCCAACGCGTGGCCAGGACCTGCTCGAGCTGGGCGACCTGCGCATGAGCCTCCGCCCGCCCGGTGCCCCACAGCGGGCCAGTGGGATGAATATCGCCACTCGCCAGGCGCTGCGCCAGCGTCTCGGCCGACTCGCTGCCGTCGGTGACGAAGCGCGAGCCCGTCCCGTTGAGCGCAAACACCTCACCGCTCAGCGCCGTCGCCCAGCAATGCGCCTTGAGACGCGCGGCCAGCACCTCGTTGAACAGGAAGCTGCGCGCGGTCGACAGCAGCATGCCGCTGCGGTCATCGCGCTTGCGCCAGCCACGCACCAGCACGGCACGTGCCCGGCCGAGATTATGTCCCTGATGCCCGAAGCGCTGCGGCCCGAAATAGTTGGGCACACCATCACGTATCAGCGTCTGCCAGCGCGCCTCGAACTCGGGATGCGCGACGGCCTCACCACTGACACGCAGCGCGAAGCGGTTGCCGCGATGCACGCCACGCTTGAGCTTGCGCGGATGACGCACGCTGGCCAGCACGCGGACGCCCTTCTCGGCCAGCGCATCGCTGAGATCCTGCGGCGCTTCACGCCCCGGCAACCACACGGAGACCCACTGCTGGGTGATCGCCTGCTTGTCCTTGAGACCGGCCACGCCGATATCACGCGACGCGACCTCACACAGGCCGGCCAGTTCACGGCACAGCTCATCGGTGGTCAGGCCACGTTTCTCGACCCACAGCCACTGATGCTCGCCGTGACCTTCGGGCACGAAGTCCATCAGCTCGGTGACCCGGAAGTCCTCCGGCGTGTGACGGAAGTCGCCGGCTCCCAGCGGGCCGCCATGCGCATGCGGCCAGCGCTGCATCAATTCGGCTTCCTTGACCCACGCCTCGCTGCCCGCGGCGTCCAGTGCCGCCAGCGCCTCGGCAAACAGCGCATCCGCCTCGGGCGACTCAGACATGTCATTCACTTCAGACATGCTCGGCTCCGACCGCGGTCGGCAGCGCGCCCAGCAGCACCACCGCCTCGGCGGCGATGCCTTCCTTGCGACCGGTGAAACCGAGCCGCTCGGTGGTGGTGGCCTTGACGTTGACGACCGCCAGCGGCACGCGCAGGTCTTCGGCGATCACTTCCCGCATCGCCTGGATGTGCGGCGCCATCTTCGGCGCCTGCGCCATCACGGTGAGATCGACATTGCCGACCCCGAAACCGGCGGCATTGACCAGCCCGATCACGTGGCGCAGCAGGCCACGGCTATCGGCGCCGGACCACTCGCTGTCGGTGTCCGGGAAATGCTTGCCGATATCGCCCATGCCACAGGCACCGAGCAGCGCATCGCACAGCGCATGCAGCAGCACGTCACCGTCGGAGTGCGCCACGAAGCCATGCTCGTAGGCGATCTTCACGCCACCGATCATCAGGTGATCGCCATCGCCGAAGCGATGCACATCGAAGCCGTGGCCGATGCGCAGGGCCATCGGCACATGGCCAGCCTGCGGGGAAGAGGTCGCGGATTGCGCAGAGGAAGTGGCAGCAGCGGGTGTTGCAGATTGCTCAGTCATGTCAGGCAGACGTCCGGGGGCTATCGGGAAGCGCCTCGCGCGCGGCCAGCAGCAGGCGCGCCATGGCGAGGTCTTCCGGATGGGTGATCTTGAGATTGTCGCGGGCGGCGGCGACCAGCACGGGGGCACGGCCACAGGCCTCCAGTGCCGAGGCCTCATCCGTGATGAGCGCGGGGTTCTCCCCTAGCGCTTCACGCAGCGCCCGTCGCAACAGGCCCAGCGGGAAGGCCTGCGGCGTGAAGGCATGCCACAGGCCGACGCGGGATTCGGTGTGCGCGATGCTCGGCGC
>NZ_CFDJES010000064.1:13691-17106 GCF_983723665.1 Cobetia sp.
CGCGCGACATCGTGCACCAGCACGAGGTCATCGTCATGGGCGTGGCGGCTCAGGCAATCCAGGCCTGCCAGCACGCTGTCGGCACGCTCGCTGCCGCCATCGGCGCGCAGCCAGTCCTGCCACGGCACCATCGATGGCGAGAAATAGCCATCGTCGGCGCCCAGCACCAGACAGAGTCCTGCCTCGGGCAGCGCGCGCTTGAGTGTCGCCAGCGTCGCCTCCAGCACGCAGCCGCCGGGCGACAGCTCCAGATACTGCTTGGGGCGGTCGGCCTGCATGCGACTGCCCACGCCGGCGGCCGGCACCAGATACCACAGACGGGGCTCGCGCGAGGCGTCTGTCGGCATCATGGCGTGATCACCTTGGGCAGCCCGCCTTCCAGGCCCTTGCCCTCCAGCGCACCGTCAGCCACTTCATCGGGTGATGGCGCCTTGCGTTCCGGCACCGCGACATTGGGCACCCACAGGAACTGCTCGTCCTTGCGCACCATGCCGAGGTCATTGCGTGCACGCTCCTCGATGGCCGCCAGACCATTCTTGAGGTCGACCACTTCCGCACCGAGCCGCTGATTGCGGTTGTCCAGCACCGCATCTTCCTTGGAAAGCTGCTGCACGCGTGCGCGAATATCGAATAATTCGGTGATGCCATTTTCGCCCCACCACAGCCGATACTGGAGCAGTGCCAGCAGCAGCAGCAGTGAGATATTGATCCATTTGAGCATGGCGATGTCCTTGGCCGTTGCAGCGCGCATTATGCCATCATCCGGGAGCGTGACGCAGGCACTGCCAGCATCCGTTGCCACGCTTGACGCACCCCTGTCGATCAGGGCCACCTGATGACAGCGCCCTCTCACCCTTCTGCCAGGAGTCATCCGATGTACAAGCTTGCGTTCTTCGTCCCGGAGAATGACGCCGAACACGTCAAGGAAGCCGTCTTTGCCACCGGTGCAGGGCGCATCGGCGACTACGAGGCCTGCTGTTTCGAGACACGCGGCACCGGCCAGTTTCGGCCACTGGCCAGCGCCAATCCGCATATCGGGACCTGCGGCACGCTGGAGCGCGTCGCCGAACTGAAGATAGAGCTGGTATGTGACGATTCGCTCATCGCCGCTGCCGTGGCGGCGCTGCGCGACGCCCACCCCTATGAAGAAGTCGCCTTCGATTGCTGGCGACTGGAAACGTTCTGACCCCGCGCACCCCGAAGAGCGAGGCACGCGAGGTCAGCATTGGCCAGACGATCTAGCTCGCGGGCAGGAAGGTGGTGTTGAAGAAGTGCTCGCGGGTTTCCAGGTCGATCTGCTCGAGATGCAGCGGGAAATGCTCGTCACCCTCGCCGTGGCGGCGGTCCTCGAAGTAGCGGCGCAGCGTCACTTCCATGGTCGGGAAGGCCAGTGACTGCCAGGGGACCTCCTCCTCGGCGAACAGCGCCACCTCGAGGCTCTCGACGCCGGCCGAGTAGTCACTGATCAGCTCGGCCCGAAACAGCATGTAGACCTGATTGATATGCGGCAGGTCGATCAACGTATAGAGCCCCTGCAGCTTGACCTCGGCGCCGGCTTCTTCTCGCGTCTCGCGGGCAGCGGCGTCGCTGGTGGTCTCGGCGTTCTCCATGAAGCCGGCCGGCAGGGTCCAATAACCCAGGCGTGGCTCGATGGCACGCCGACAGAGCAGCACCTTGCCGTCCCGCACCGGCAGGGTGCCCGCGATGATGCGCGGATTCTGATAATGGATGGTGCCGCAGCTATCACACAGGTAGCGCAGACGATCATCGCCCTGCGGCACTGCCAGACGCACCGTTTCACCACAGTGACTGCAATAATTCATTCGCTCTCCCATGAAATCTCAAGGCGCCCTTCAGTGACATCCCGTCTCCGCTTCCTCGTTGCGCGGTGGGGCCAGCGGCATGGCAGTCGCCTTGACCGCCAGGACCCTCGCGCCACATGATGAATGCCTACGAGGAAACGACATGCTAGAAGCCCTGCGCCAACGCCTGCAAGCACATCAACCCCTTGCGACTGACCACCAGCTACCACGCGCCGCCGTCCTGATCGCGCTGATCGATCGGCCCGAACCGACGCTGCTGCTGACGCGGCGTGCCAGCCATCTCAGCCAGCACCCCGGCCAGGTGGCCTTCCCCGGCGGCAAGGCCGAACCCGATGATAGCAATCTGTTGGCCACCGCGCTGCGCGAAGCCGAGGAAGAGGTCGCGCTGCCGCCCAGCGCCGTGGAGGTCTTCGGCCAGCTGAGCGACGTGATTTCCCTGCACGGCATGCGCGTCACGCCCTTTGTCGGGCGCATTCCCGCTGACCTGCCGCTGCGCGCAGACCCCGGCGAGATCGAGCAGATCTTCGAGATGCCGCTGAGCATGTTGCTCAAGGACGAGCGCGAGCATACCGATGTGATCACCGTCGGTGACGAGACCTGGTACGTGCCCAGCTATCGCGTGGCCGACCAGGTGCTGTGGGGGCTGTCCTCGATGATGCTGGTCGAACTGATGGCCATCGGCTTCGGCCATGCCGTGAGCCTCAAGGCAGCGCCACCGCCTGGTGCCCCGCTGCGCCATCTGCCGCCGCGCCCCGTGCCGCCTCGGCCCTGAAGCTCAAGATCCTGAACTCCTGAGTTACTGAGCTCCTGCACCAGACAAGGTGCGTTCCCGCCTAACGGCTCGTCATTGCCCCGACGATATTGCACCGACAATGGCACTGGACTATAACTCCTCGCCCACGATGCCACGCCACTTCCCGTTCGGAGCGCCTGATGCCCGCTGCACCTGCACCCGCCCCACTGCTGGACCCTGTCGCACTCAACCTGCTGATCGATGAACTGGTCGAGCATGGCTACAGCGTGCGCCCCGACTTCCTGCCGCGCCAGGTCATTCGTCAGCTCAATGATGAACTGACGGAGCTTGAGACGCGGCAGCAACTGACGGCGGCGGGTATCGGGCGCGGGCGCGAGCATGATCTGCGCCCGGACATCCGCGGCGACGCGATTCGCTGGCTGGACCGCAATTCGCGTGCCCAGCGCGCCTATCTGGAAGCGATGAACGTGCTCAAGGATGAGCTCAACCGTGCCCTCTATCTGGGGCTGTTCGAGTATGAGGCCCACTTTGCCCACTATCCGGTCGGCAGCTTCTACAAGAAGCATCTCGACAGCTTTCGCGGCCGCGGCAATCGCCTGATCTCCAGCGTGCTCTATCTCAATGAGGACTGGCCGCGCGATGGCGGCGGCGAGATCGTGCTCTACGACCCCGAGGATGACAGCCGCGAAATGGCACGCGTCACCCCCGAGGCCGGCACCTTCGTGTGCTTCCTCTCCGAGCAGATCCCCCATGAGGTATTGCCGACGCATCAGGCGCGCGCCAGTGTCACCGGCTGGTTCCGGCGCAACAGCTCACAGGGCAATCTGGTCGATCCCGC
>NZ_CFDJES010000065.1:0-12868 GCF_983723665.1 Cobetia sp.
GCGGCACCAAGGTCTTCATCCACACTCGCTCGGTGGACAACCTGTTCGCGGCCACCGCCGCGGCGCTGGAGCAGCTGGGGCTCTCGATCCACGATGCGCGCATCGCCACCTCGAGCCACAACTGGACGCTCAACACCTTCATCCTGCTCGACGATGACGGTGAACCGATCCGCGACGCCGCACGTCTGGCCGATATCCGTACCCATCTGGTCGAAGAGCTGGATGACCCGGATGACTACTCGGTGATCGTCAATCGCCATACGCCGCGCCAGCTCAAGCACTTCCGCATCGCGCCGCGCATCACGCTGAGTCAGGACTACACCAACGGCCGCAGCGTGCTGGAAGTGATCGCCTCGGACCGCCCGGGCCTGCTGGCGCGCATCGGCCGCGTGTTCATGGAGCACGAGATCGCCATCGATGCCGCCAAGATCGCCACCCTCGGCGAGCGCGTCGAGGATATCTTCTTCATCACCGACCGCGCCGGTGAACCCATCACCGACCCCGAGCGCCAGACACGCCTGCGTGACGCCCTCACCGAAGTCCTCGAGGTCGGCGAGCGCGGCTGAGACGCGCGACGGCGCGTGACGGCACGTGACGAGAGTACAGAGGAAAAGCGCCGGCCGGCACCCCGCGATTGAGGGGACCGGCCGGCTTCCCTATAATCGCGAGTCGACCTGCATGGCAGTCCGGTGACTCGCGGACGCCTTCCTCCCTGCTCGGCCGGCAGCCTGGCTGCCACGGCCATCACCCATGGAACGTGCATGAACCCGGATCTCGACCAGCTCAAGCCCTACCCGTTTGAAACCCTGGCCAAGCTGCGCGAGGGCGTCGTGCCCAATCCCGCCCTGGACCCGATTGCACTGACCATCGGCGAACCGCGTCATGCGCCACCCGAGTTCGTGCTCGACACCCTGCGCGAGCACATCATGGGCGTGGCCAAGTACCCCGCCACCGGCGGTCTGGGGGAATTGCGCCAGGCGATCGCCGACTGGCTCGCGAAGCGCTTCTCGCTCAACGTCACGCCGGATATCGACCAGCAGGTCCTGCCGGTCACCGGCACCCGCGAGGCACTGTTCGCCTTCATCCAGGCCTCGCTGGACAGCACGCGTCCGGCGCGCGTGCTGGTGCCGAACCCCTTCTATCAGATCTACGAAGGCGCGACGCTGCTGGCCGGCGGCGAGGTCACCTACCTGCCCTGCCCCGCCGAGAATGGCTCCCGCCCCGACTACGCGGCAGTGCCGGCCGAGGTATGGCGTGATACCCAGATCGTCTTCGTCTGCTCGCCGGGCAATCCCACCGGCGCCGTGACACCGCTGGAGGACTTCCAGCAGCTGATTCGCCTCGCCGACGAGCACGACTTCCTGATCGCCTCCGATGAGTGCTACTCGGAGCTCTATCTCGACGAGTCGACGCCACCGCCGGGCCTGCTGCAGGCCTGTGCCGCCATGGGCCGCGATGACTACGCGCGCTGCGTGGTCTTCCACTCGCTGTCCAAGCGCTCCAACCTGCCGGGCCTGCGCTCCGGCTTCGTGGCCGGCGATGGCGAGGTGATCCGTCGCTTCCGTCACTACCGCACCTATCACGGCTGCGCGATGCCGCTGCATCACCAACACGCCTCCATCGCCGCCTGGAATGATGAAGCCCACGTGCTGGCCAATCGCGATGCCTACCGCGAGAAGTTTGCCGCCGTGACCGAAATCCTCGCACCGGTGATGGACTTCCCGACCCCGGAAGCCAGCTTCTACCTGTATCCCGCCGTGCCCGGCGGTGACGACGCCGCCTTCACCCGCGAGCTGCTGCGTGAAGAGGCGGTCGGCGTGCTGCCGGCAAGCTACATGGCGCGCGAGGTGGACGGCGTGAATCCGGGCGCCGGACGCATTCGTCTGGCGCTGGTGGCCGAACTGGAACAGACCGTCGAAGCCGCCCAGCGCCTGCGTCGCTTCGTCGAACGCCTGCGCTGAGCGCCAGGCCTGCACGGGCTGACAGCAGCCCAACACTGGATGACAGCCCCGCCCGGCGGGGTGGATTGGCTCAAGGAGACCGCCATGCACGTGCTCTACGGCATCAAGACCTGTGATACCTGCCGCAAGGCGCGCCGCGCCCTCGACGACCGGGGCGTTCCCTATCGCTGGCATGACCTGCGTGAGGATGGCCTCTCCGCCAGCCTGCTGGAATCCTGGCTGGAGCAGACCGCCTGGAGCAGCCTGCTCAACAAGCGCAGCACCAGCTGGCGCAACCTGAGCGATGAACAACGTGACAGCCTCGATGCCAATTCGGCACGTGCATTGATGCTGGAGCACCCGACCCTGATCAAGCGTCCCATTCTCGAGCGTCATCCCGCCGACAATGAGATGGATCTGGTGATCGGCTATGACAAGGCGGTCTACGAACCGCAGGACTGAGTTACCCCTTACACCACTGGACACCCCGGAGATTGACACGATGTTGAGCCTTGCCCTCGGAATCGGCACCCAGAACACCACCGGCGACTGGCTGGAAGTCTACTATCCTGCCCCGCTGTTCAAGCCGACCGCTGCCGTTGCTGACGCCGCTCGCAAGGCACTGGACGCACCGGCTGGCACCACCGCCACCAGCTTCCTGCCGGAACACTGCGCCGCCCTGGCAAGCGCCCTGCGCGACGCCGGTGACAACGCCCAGGCCGAACTGGCCGAGAGCCTGGCCGCCAGCCAGCGCCCGCTGGTCGCCATGTTCATCGAGGAAGACGCCGCCCCGCAGAGCGTGCCGGAGGTCTACCTCAAGCTGCACCTGCTGTCTCACCGCATGGTGCGTCCGCACGGCATCGACCTGACCGGCATGTTCGGTCTGCTCAAGAATGTCGCCTGGACCAGCGAAGGCGCCATCGACATCGAAGAGCTGCCGGCGCGGCGCCTCAAGGCCCGTCTGGAAGGGCGCACCCTGTCCGTGGACTGCGTCGACAAGTTCCCGAAGATGACCGACTACGTGGTGCCGACCGGCATTCGTATCGCCGATACCGCACGCGTGCGTCTGGGCGCCTACCTGGGCGAAGGCACCACCGTGATGCACGAAGGCTTCTGCAACTTCAATGCCGGCACCGAAGGCCCGGGCATGATCGAAGGCCGCATCTCCGCGGGCGTCTTCGTCGGCAAGGGTTCTGATCTGGGCGGCGGTTGCTCCACCATGGGCACCCTGTCCGGTGGCGGCAACATCGTCATCAAGGTCGGTGAAGGCTGCCTGATCGGCGCCAATGCCGGTATCGGCATCCCGCTGGGCGATCGCTGCACCGTGGAAGCTGGCCTCTACATCACCGCCGGCACCAAGGTCATGGTCTTCGACAACGAAGGCCAGGAAGTCGAGACGGTCGCGGCCCGTGAGCTGGCGAGCCAGGACGACCTGCTGCTGCGTCGCAACTCCGTCACCGGCCGTGTCGAGTGCCGCACCAACAAGAGCGCCATCGCGCTCAACGATGCCCTGCACGCCCACAACTGAGGCGCGTGACGATGGCCTGTCAGGGGCTGCACCTCTGGCAGGCCGTCGTGGCATTTCCCGGCTCGGGCAGCAGTGCCCGGGCCGGCGTGAAGACACTTCGTCTCTCCCCCCGAATTTCGCGCTGTCGCTCCTCGCGATGACGCCTGCAGCGATGGCCCATGATGACTGATTCAAACGCACCGCTTCCGCCACGCCCCGCCGATCTGTCTCCGACGCTGGAGCTGGCCTTCGATCTCATCTCACGCCCCTCGGTCACGCCGGACGACCTGGACTGCCAGACCCTGATGATCGAACGCCTCGAGGCGCTGGGCTTCACCATCACGCGGCTGCCCTTCGGCGATGTCGACAACTTCTGGGCGGTGCGCGGCCATCATGGTCCGGTGCTGGCCTTCGCCGGCCACACCGATGTCGTGCCGACGGGCCCGGAAGCCAACTGGCAGTATCCGCCGTTCTCGCCGTGCATCGACGATGCCGGCTTCTTGTGTGGCCGCGGCGCCGCCGACATGAAGGGTTCTCTGGCCGCGATGCTGACCGCCACCGAGCGCTTCGTGACCGCCAACCCGGACCACGAAGGTCGCATCGCCTTCTTGATCACCTCCGACGAGGAAGGCCCGGCGGTTCACGGCACCCGTGCGGTGGTCGAGTATCTGCGCGAGCATCACGAGCGCCTCGACTACTGCATCGTCGGCGAACCGTCCTCCACCGATTACGCCGGTGACGTGATCAAGAATGGCCGTCGCGGCTCGCTGGGTGCGGTCATGCACGTCAAGGGCATCCAGGGCCATGTGGCCTACCCGCATCTGGCGCGCAACCCGATCCACGAAGCCGCCCCGGCGCTGGCCGCCCTGGCCGCCGAGCATTGGGACAACGGCAACGACTTCTTCCCGGCGACCAGCTTCCAGATCTCCAACATCCGTGGCGGTACCGGCGCGACCAACGTCATCCCCGGCGAGCTGGAAGTGGTCTTCAACTTCCGCTATTCCACCGAGCTGACCGCCGATGACCTCAAGCGTCGCACCTATGAGATCCTCGAGAAGCACGGTCTGGACGTCGAGATCGAGTGGAACCTGAGCGGCGAGCCCTTCCTGACGCCGGAAGGCGCGCTGGTCGATGCCGCCGTGCACGGCGTGGAACGTGCGCTGGGCCGCAAGCCGGTGCTGTCCACCTCCGGCGGCACCTCCGATGGTCGCTTCATCGCCACGCTCGGCACTCAGGTCGTCGAGCTGGGGCCGGTCAACGCGACCATCCACAAGATCGATGAACGCGTCATGGCCAGCGATCTGGACCGACTCTCCAGCGCCTACGAGCACATCCTGGAATACCTGTTTGTCCCCGCGACCCAAGAGACCACGGCATGAGCGACACCCCGCACAATGACGCCGATGAGCAGTACCCGGACATCGAGATCTATCTCAAGCCCTTGAGCCTGGAGGCGCTGGGCGCCTGGCTGGGCGAGCAGTTCGGTCAGGTCGTCGTCTTCCAGCCGGCCGGCAAGCTGCAGCACCGTACGCGCCTCACGCGTGATGGCGCCGAGATCGCGGTGCTGGTGGTCGAGAAGGTCGCCGATGGCTTCGCCAGCCTGTGGTTCGACAGCGCCAGTACCCCCTGGGCGCGCGATGTCGACTGCGCACGCGCCGCCGCCCGGGCCCTGCAGGTCGAGACGCGCTGCTCGCTGGGCAGCTGGCAGCCCGGTGATGAGCCGGACCGCTTCTTCCGTGTCATGGCCGACGGCAGCGAAGAGGCCTTCACCTGGCCGGACAAGGGCTGAGTGACCCGCCTCTTCTGGTGACAAGTCCATGAAACGACAACGCCCCGCAGGCTAGCCTGCGGGGCGTTGTCGTCTTTCACTGAGCGAGTCAGCGATCAGGTGATGACCGTCACGTCATCCGCCTGCAGGCCACGCTCATTGCTGATGACGTGGTAACGCACTTTCTGACCTTCGGCCAAGGTACGGTGGCCCTTGCCACGAATGGCACGGAAGTGAACGAAGACATCTTCACCACTTTCACGGGTCACGAAACCGTAGCCCTTGTTGACGTTGAACCACTTGACCTCGCCGATCTCACGATCGTCGTCCTCGACTTCAGCCAGTACTGCAGAGCGCGGAGACAGCACCGGAATGGCAAGCGTCGCGATCAACAGCAGGATGAACACGGCCGCGACGGCAGCCGCGTACGCCAGCTCGAAGCCCTCGACGCTAAGCGCCTGGCTCAGGGTGTCGGCCAGCTGGCCGCCGGTCAGGGTGATGAAGACAGCAATCAGCAACGGTGCCGGCAGTGCCAGCAGCAGGCTGATGATGAAACAACGGAAGAACGTCTTGGAACTCATCAAGATAAACTCTCTAGGTAATGGGTGGAGGTGTAACGCGAGGGCAGAAATGAGTGCTTCGGATGATCCCTATCAGAATGTTCTGCCCTTGATCGCAATGGACAGCGCCTGACCGCACGACAGGGTTACAGCAGCTATCGTCAGTCGGGAAACTGCCTGAATGCAGCGCCTCACGGCGGTGCCCGTCACCATCACTGATACACGCGAAGATGCCGGTGCATCGCTCTGGTGACGTCGTGGCTCGTGATGCAGGTAACTCCACATCAGTCGATGGAACCGGCCCTGTCAATGACGCGCGAAGCGCAGGCAATCGAAGGCCGTCAATGGGTGCGATATACGAAAAATAAGTCAATCGCACTGTCAACAGTCTATCACGCCTCTTCCTGATGCGTCTGAGGCAACTCAGTGACAATCCTTCAACACTTTGCGGTAATTCGACAACGATCCAGGCAACGACCGCAGCGATGATTCGGCGTGCCATCGCTCAGAAATCGTGGCAGGAGTCGTGGCAGGAGTTGTCATCCATCGCCGGCCACCTCACCCTCTTCCCCCACTGCCCACGCGGACCATTCCCTCACCCTCTGGAGCCCAGATGCATGACAACCTCGACTGATCCCGGCCTGGAAGCCCGACTGGAAGCACTGGAATCGCGCCTCGCGCATCAGGATGACTGGCTCGAGACCCTCGATCGCACCGTCATCACCCAGCAGCGTCAGATAGAGACCCTCGAGCGCCTCACCGCGCTGATGGCCAGCCAGCTACGCACCCTGCGCGACCAGCAAGGCGATGCAGACTCGACAGCACCTTTCAGTGCGCAGCCACACGACGAGCTGCCGCCCCATTACTGAGCTGTCAGCAGCACTCAGCTCTCTCGGCGCAGACCAGGCAGGGCCCTGAACGCAGACCGGCCCCGCAGCGAGGCTGCGGGGCCGGTCGGGCAGTGCTGAATCAGACTTTCTCGAATCAGACAGTGCCGAATCAGACACTCTCGACACAGGTCGTGTCGACATGGATCGTGTCGAAATGGACAGGGCGATCTCAGGCGATGAGGCCGTCCAGATAACGCTCGGCATCCAGCGCCGCCATGCAGCCGGTACCGGCAGAGGTGATCGCCTGACGGTAGACGTGGTCCATCACATCGCCACAGGCATAGACGCCGGGGATGCTGGTCTGGGTGGCATTGCCTTCCAGACCGGACTGGACCTTGAGATAGCCGCCCTGCATGTCGAGCTGGCCTTCGAACAGGCTGGTATTCGGACGGTGGCCGATGGCGATGAACACGCCCATCGAGCTCAACTCCTTGGTGGCGCCGCTTTCGACATGACGCAGACGCACGCCGGTGACACCGGAGTTGTCGCCCAGCACTTCGTCGAGGGTGTGGTGCCATTCGACCGCCATGTTGCCGTTCTCGACCTTGTCGAACAGCTTGTCCTGCAGGATCTTCTCGGCACGCAGGCTGTCGCGGCGATGCACCAGCGTGACCTTGGAGGCGATGTTGGACAGGTACAGCGCTTCCTCGACAGCGGTGTTGCCGCCACCGACCACCACGACTTCCTGATTGCGATAGAAGAAGCCATCGCAGGTCGCACAGGCCGAGACGCCCTGGCCCATGAACTGCTGCTCACTCGGCAGGCCCAGATACTGCGCGCTGGCGCCGGTGGCGATGATCAGGGCGTCACAGCTGTAGCTGCCGTTGTCACCCTTGAGCAGGAACGGACGCTCGCCGAGGGTCACTTCGTTGATGTGGTCGAACAGGACTTCGGTCTCGAAGCGCTCGGCGTGACGGCGCATGCGCTCCATCAGCTCCGGCCCCTGCACGCCAGCATCGTCGCCGGGCCAGTTGTCGACGTCGGTGGTAGTGGTCAGCTGACCACCCATCTGCATGCCGGTGATCAGGAGCGGCTTGAGATTGGCACGTGCAGCGTAGACGGCAGCGGTGTAACCCGCCGGGCCGGAACCGAGAATGATCAGACGTTCGTGACGGACATTGCTCATGGATGACCTCAGTGACAGATGAAGGCGGAGGATTTCACCAGCAGCAATGGCGGCTGCTGGCGATCAATGTACTGAACGATACCGACAGCGCTGCAGACGGCGCATGCGATCGACATGGTTCAGGACACGGCATGATGGATCCGGGCCGGCCGGCGCCCGTGCAGGCTTCCCGCTGGAAGCACTTGTACTCGCTGGCTGACTGGCTCGCCGGGCTGGTTGAGGCGAACAAGGACTGCGCAGAGTAGCGCAGACGCCGCCAGCTTTCAGCACCGGACTCAGACCGGCATCGCAGAAGCTTATGCTCAAGCACACCCCCGCAGGATGGCATTGCCCAGATGCGCGGAAGCCGCCGCCAGGGGCGACGGCTTCCGGTTCGCCTACCTCTCGAGACACTCATTACCGAAGGTTCGAAAGGCAGTCGCGGGATCAGTCAGCGCGAACGCGTGAGCTGATCTCGTCCAGGCAGCGACTTACAGGCTGCTGGAGTGGCCTGCCAGGTACTTGGCAACACCTTCAGCGGTGTCCTTCATACCTTCCTGACCTTCTTCCCAGCCTGCCGGGCAGACTTCGCCGTTGGTCTGGTGGAACTGCAGGGCCTTGACCATGCGGACCATCTCATCGACGTTACGGCCCAGCGGCAGGTTGTTGACGACCTGGTGCTGAACGACACCGTCTTCGTCGATCAGGAAGGAAGCGCGCAGAGCGACGCCAGCTTCCGGATGCTCGATGCCGTATGCCTGGGTGACTTCGTGCTTGACGTCAGCCACGATCGGGAAGCCGACTTCACCGATGCCGCCAGCGTCCGGAGAGGTCTTGCGCCATGCGTGGTGAGTGAACTGGGAATCGATGGACACACCGATGACTTCGACGCCGAGTTCCTTGAACTTCGCCAGACGGTTGTCGTGGGCGATGATTTCAGACGGGCAAACGAAGGTGAAGTCCAGCGGCCAGAAGAACAGCACGCGCAGCTTGCCGTTGGAATCAGACAGCTTGTAGTTGTCGACGATGGTACCGTCGCCCAGCACTGCTGCGGCTTCGAAATCCGGGGCCTGACGTCCGACCAATACGCTCATGGTGATCTCCTGAGGAATAATGATGATAAAGGCAGCGGACCGCCTTTGTGATGAATCGCCACACAGACTAATCGCCACGTGTGGCAGATGCCAAATGTTTGCTGCAATCACCACCATAGAGATTGCCTATGGCAGCTCGATGACGCCAACAGCGGGTGTCGGGATCATAAGTGACCTTGGCTGCAGAATACAGCATCTACCGCGCCCTGCCCTGCAAGCCTGTCACTTTGCGTCACTGATGCCTGTCGGCGCCGGTGCCAGCGTGCCGCGCAGGTGAGATGCCGTCACAGCACGTCGTCATCCTGGCCGATATCCAGCCCTTCGAGCTCACCGCTGACCGGGTCGACCTGCTGGCGCACCTGGATCGGCTGACAGCAACGCTCGCAGTCGATGATGTTGGTCAGACTGCCCTCGTCCAGATCCAGGAACACCGTGAAGGGCGTGTCGCAGTAGGGGCAGTTGATTTCCGCCTCATGCAGCGCCTCATTGACCGCTCCTTCCTGCTTGTCTTCCAGCAACTCATGGCCCGGCCATTCATCGGACTGCCCCGAGGAATGCTCCGCCAGCCACTGCTCGACCGCCGCATCCAGAACCTCATCATCTTCCGGCAGCTCGCCGGACTCGCTCGGCCTGCGCCCTTGTTCGTTCATGACAGCCTCCGTTGTGCCTGATGGTGAACGCGACGGACGTTGCGAGTGGCACCGTCTGGGGTGCCACCGTCTTGGATGTCACCGTTTCGGATACCCCTGTCTCGGATACTTTAGGGGCCGCATTCACGCCGCGCGAGAGTCGTGGCGGCAATCTCTATGGCAGCGAACGCGACGCAGGGTTCCTTGCTTCACACTATCCTCGATGATGGTGTGCGCTTGAATTCCTGTCACATGATGACCATAGCCTTATGTAGGCAACCATCCGCGACCTGGCAGTCGCTCTCGCGACGCGTCGCATCCGGCCGAGGTACCTGACGCGCCTGTTGAACGACACTTCAGCAGTCTGGCCGGTGAAGACAACGACAAGGAGGAGAATCATGGGTTCCCAGCGCTCTCAGTCACTGGATTCGCTTGACACCCTCTCCGAGCTGGAAGTCGGAGACAAGCGCTATCACTACTACTCGCTCAAGAAGGCGGCCGACACGCTTGGCGACCTGACGCGACTGCCCTTCACGCTCAAGGTGCTGCTGGAGAATCAGCTGCGCTTCGAGGACGGTGAAACCGCGACCAAGGAAGACATCAAGGCACTGGCCGACTGGCAGAAGACCGCCTCCAGCACCCACGAGATCGGCTATCGTCCGGCGCGCGTGCTGATGCAGGATTTCACCGGCGTGCCCGGGGTGGTCGACCTGGCCTCCATGCGTGACGCCGTCAAGAAGCTCGGCGCCGACCCCGAGAAGGTCAATCCGCTGACCCCGGTGGACCTGGTCATCGACCACTCGGTGATGGTGGACCACTACGGCGATCCGAGCGCCTTCAAGGACAACGTGCGCATCGAGATGGAGCGTAACCGCGAACGTTACGAGTTCCTGCGTTGGGGCCAGCAGGCCTTCGACAACTTCTCCGTCGTCCCGCCGGGCACCGGTATCTGCCACCAGGTGAACCTGGAATATCTCGGCCGCGCCGTCTTCACCCGCGAGGAAGATGGCAAGACCTTCGCCTACCCCGACACCCTGGTCGGCACCGACTCCCACACCACCATGATCAACGGCCTCGGCGTACTCGGCTGGGGTGTCGGCGGTATCGAGGCGGAAGCCGCGATGCTCGGCCAGCCGGTCTCGATGCTGATTCCGGAAGTGGTCGGCTTCAAGCTGACCGGCAAGCTCAACGAAGGCATCACCGCGACTGACCTGGTGCTGACCGTCACCCAGATGCTGAGAAGCCGTGGCGTGGTCGGCAAGTTCGTCGAGTTCTACGGTGATGGCCTGGATGACCTGCCGCTGGCCGACCGCGCGACCATCGCCAACATGGCGCCGGAGTATGGCGCTACCTGCGGCTTCTTCCCGCTGGATGACGAGACGCTCAACTACATGCGTCTGTCCGGTCGCTCCGATGAGCAGGTCGCGCTGGTCGAGGCCTATGCCAAGGAGCAGGGCCTGTGGCGCGAGCCGGGCCACGAGCCGGTCTTCTCCGATACGCTCGAGCTGGACATGACCGAGGTCGTCGCCTCCCTCGCCGGCCCCAAGCGCCCGCAGGACCGCGTCGCCCTCACCGACATCAAGCAGACCTTCGAGAAGATTCTCGGCGATCAGCTGGGCGAAGTGCCGGACATCGAGGACGGCAAGTGGCTGTCCGAGGGTGGCCAGACCGCCGTCGATGTCGAGCAGAGCTACGACAAGCAGAGCGAGGTGAAGAACGGCGATTACAGCGAGCTGAATGGCGAGACCTTCCGCCTCGATCACGGTGATGTCGTCATCGCCGCCATCACCTCCTGCACCAACACCTCCAACCCCAGCGTGATGCTGGCGGCAGGCCTGGTGGCGCGCAAGGCACGCGAGAAAGGCCTGAGCAGCAAGCCGTGGGTCAAGACCTCACTGGCGCCGGGCTCCAAGGTCGTCACCGACTACCTGGCGACTGCCGGCGTGCAGGATGACCTCAACGAGCTGGGCTTCAACCTGGTCGGCTATGGCTGCACCACCTGTATCGGCAACTCCGGCCCGCTGCCGGAACCGGTCGAGGACGCCATCAATACGCGTGACCTGACGGTCGCCTCGGTGCTGTCGGGCAACCGCAACTTCGAGGGTCGCGTGCATCCCAACGTGCGTACCAACTGGCTGGCGTCGCCGCCCCTGGTGGTCGCCTATGCCCTCGCCGGCACCGTGCGGGTCGACCTTTCCAAGGAGCCGCTGGGCAAGGACACCGACGGCAATGACGTCTTCCTCAAGGACATCTGGCCGAGTCAGGCCGAGATCGCCGAGGCCGTCGAGCAGGTGCGTACCGAGATGTATCGCAAGGAGTACGCCGAGGTCTTCGACGGTGACGAGACCTGGCAGGCCATCGACGTGCCGCAAGCCGAAGTGTATGAGTGGAAGGACTCCACCTACATCCAGCATCCGCCGTTCTTCGAAGGCATGCAGCGTGAGCCGGAAGCCGTTCAGGATGTCGAGAATGCCCGCGTGCTGGCGATGCTCGGCGACTCGGTGACCACTGACCACATCTCTCCGGCCGGTGCCATCAAACCGGACAGCCCGGCGGGTCGCTACCTCAAGGAGAACGGGGTCGAGGTCAAGGACTTCAACTCCTACGGCTCACGTCGCGGCAACCACGAAGTGATGATGCGCGGCACCTTCGCCAACGTGCGTATCCGCAACGAGATGCTCGATGGCGTCGAGGGCGGCGAGACCCGCCACGTGCCGTCCGGCGAGCAGATGGCCATCTACGATGCCGCCATGAAGTACGCCGAGGAAGGCACGCCGCTGGTGGTCGTCGCCGGCAAGGAGTATGGCACTGGCTCCTCACGTGACTGGGCCGCCAAGGGCACCCTGCTGCTGGGCGTGCGCGCGGTGATCGCCGAGTCCTACGAGCGTATCCACCGCTCCAACCTGATCGGCATGGGCGTGGTGCCTCTGCAGTTCCCGCAAGGCGAGAGCCGCCAGTCGCTGGGGCTGACCGGTGATGAGGAAATCAGCATCAGCGGCCTGAATGACCTGACGGCCGGCGGCAAGGTCCAGGTCACCTTCAAGAGCGACAAGGGTGAGCAGAAGATCGAGGCGCTGTGCCGCATCGATACCGACAACGAGCTGGAGTACTACCGTCACGGCGGCATCCTCCACTACGTGCTGCGCGGCATGCTGTAACCCGCCAGCCGCTCACCGCAGCGCTGACTGCAACACAAAAGCCCCCGCAGGCATTGCCTGCGGGGGCTTCTTCATTGACGCACTCTGTTTCATGCAACCTGTTTCATGCAATCTGCTTCATGCGCTCACTAGCGGCGCCGATGCAATCAGAACGCCTTGCGGCGGTAGGCGCGGTAACGCGGCTGCCAGAAGTTCTTCTCGATGTTGGCCTGGATGA
>NZ_CFDJES010000065.1:12968-16858 GCF_983723665.1 Cobetia sp.
CGGTAGGCGCGGTAACGCGGCTGCCAGAAGTTCTTCTCGATGTTGGCCTGGATGATCTCGTCGCTGGAGGTCAGCGCCACACCATCGGTCTGGGCCTGACGCGCCACGTCGAAGGCGATCTGACGGCTGATGTCCTGGATATCGCCCAGTGACGGCAGCAGCGCACCCTCGCCCTTCAGGACGATGGGGGCGTTGTTGGCCAGCGCGTTGGCGGCGGCCATCAGCATGTTGTCGGTGATGCGCGAGGCGTTGGACGCCAGCACGCCCAGACCGATGCCCGGGAAGATGTAGGCGTTGTTGCACTGGGCGATCGCGTGGGTGTGGCCGTTGTGCTCGACCGGTGCGAACGGGCTGCCGGTGGCGACCAGCGCCTTGCCGTCGGTCCACTCGATGACTTCCGCCGGTGTCGCTTCGACGCGTGAGGTCGGGTTGGACAGCGGCATCACCAGCGGGCTCTCGCAGCCGGCCTGCACGGCACGGATCACGTCTTCGCTGAACAGGCCACGCTGGCCGGACACACCGATCAGCACGCTCGGCTTGGCGGCCTTGACCACATCCAGCAGGCCGCGATCACCGAAGTCGGCCACGCTGTCGATATCGTGGGCCAGACGGCTCTGGAAGTCGTAGAGGCCTTCCATGTCGCTGGTCAGCAGACCGAAGCGATCGACCATGAAGACGCGCTTGCGGGCCTCGGCCTCTTCCATGCCTTCCTTGACCATCGCCACCACGATCATCTCGGCGATACCGCAGCCGGCGCTACCGGCACCCAGGAAGGTGACGCGCTGGTCGGAGAGCTTCTCGCCCTTGGCCTTGCAGGCCGCCATCAGGGTCGCGACCACGACGGAGGCAGTACCCTGGATGTCGTCGTTGAAGCAGCAGACTTCATCGCGGTAACGCTCGAGCAGCGGCATGGCGTTGGCCTGCGCGAAGTCCTCGAACTGGATCATGGCCTTCGGCCAGCGACGCTTCACGGCAGTGATGAACTCGGCCACGAAGGCGTTGTAGTCATCACCGGTGACGCGCTCGTGACGCCAGCCCATGTAGCGCGGGTCGTCGAGCAGCTTCTGGTTGTTGGTGCCCAGGTCCAGCGAGATCGGCAGGGTGTAGGCCGGACTGATGCCGCCACAGGCGGTGTACAGCGACAGCTTGCCGATGGGGATGCCCATGCCGCCGATGCCCTGATCGCCCAGCCCCAGGATACGCTCGCCATCGGTGACGACGATGACCTTGACGTTGTCCTTGGTCGCGGAGCGCAGGATGTCATCCATGTGCTCGCGGTCCGGGTAGGAAATGAACAGGCCGCGGTGGTTGCGGTAGATGTTGGAGAACTCCTCGCACGCCTGACCGACGGTCGGGGTGTAGATGATCGGCATCATCTCCTCGAGGTGTTCCTCGATCACGCGGAAGAACAGGGTCTCGTTGTCGTCCTGCACCGAGCGCAACAGGATGTGCTTGTCGAGGTCGGTGGCGCACTGCTGATACTGGCTGTAGACGCGCGCGACCTGCTCTTCGATGCTCTCGACATTCTGCGGCAGCAAGCCCATCAGATTGAAGCTGACACGCTCCTCGAGGCTGAAGGCGCTGCCCTTGTTGAGCAGCGGCATCTCGAGCAGGCTCGGGCCGGCGTAAGGAACATACAGGGCGCGCTTGGAAGTATCCGTCATGGCGAGACTCTTGAATCAGTGGGGACGACCTCACGCTCGGCAAGCTTCTCGGCATGCCGGCAGACAAGCGCAGCATGCCCGCTGAAGCACCGCAGAAGACCTGCTGGCAACCGGGCGTCCGAGGGACCTTTCGACGTGCAGTTTCCACGTGCGAACAAGGCATGATGATAGCACGCGCAGTGCTATCTCCGGCAGCCTGTGCAAGGTCGGCATGCGTTGCGCAGACAAGGGTACTGCATGACGAGAAACGCCTCGCTCATCCCCCTGACGGGGAAGGAGCGAGGCGTTCGCGGTCACGTGCGGGGTATGGCTCAGGCCAGATCGGCACGCGATGCCGGCTTGCGCGGCGCAAGGGCGAAGAAGGGACGCAGCTTCACGCCCAGCATGTTGCCGGCGAAGGCCATCACCAGCCACAGCCAGCCATGCAGGCTGCCGGAGGAGATGCCGCCGAAGTAGGCGCCGATGTTGCAGCCGAAGGCCAGGCGCGCGCCGTAACCCAGCAGCAGGCCACCCAGCACGGCAGCCACCAGCGAGCGCAGCGGAATGTTCCACTTCGGCGCGAACTTGCCGGCCAGCAGCGCTGCCGCCAGCGCCCCGACCACGATGCCGATGTTCATCACCGTGGTGATGTCCGTGTAGAGCGGTGCCGCCAGTGCCTTGGCATTGCCCGCCGCCTGCCAGTAACCCCAGTCACTGACATCGAAGCCCAGCGTGGTGTAGACCTTGGTGCCCCACAGCGCGAAGGCCGAGGTGATGCCCCACGGACGCCCGGCCAGCGCCAGGGTGGCGAAGTTGAGCAGCGCCAGCGCCACCGCGCCCGCCAGCAGCGGCCAGGGGCCGCGCAGGAAACGTGACAGGCCGCGCGGCTGGCTGTCGGTCACGGCGGCCTTCTCGAGCTCACCGTGACGACGCTTCTCCAGCGTGCGCGTCACCAGCACGATGATGGCGAACAGCGCCAGGCTGACGATGATGCCGCCCAGCGCGCCGAAGCTGTCCACCAGCGAGACGGCGGGCAGTGACGGCAGGCTCTGCCACCAGCTGAAGTGCGCGGTGCCGATCACCGAGCCGACGCAGAAGAAGATCAGGGTGATCACCATGCGCGCATTGCCGCCGCCGACGGTGAACAGCGTGCCCGAGGCGCAACCGCCGCCCAGCTGCATGCCGAGGCCGAACAGGAAGGCGCCGACCACCACGGAGGTGCCCAGCGGCGAGACGAAGCCGGAGACGTCCTGTCCCCACAGGCTGCCCGCTGCCAATACCGGGAAGAACAGCACCACGGCAATCGCCAGCATCAGCATCTGCGCGCGCAGGCCGCGGCCACGACGCTCGGTGATGAACACTCGCCAGGCGGAGGTGAAGCCGAAGGCCGCGTGATAGAGCACCACGCCCAGTGCGCCACCGATCAGCAACAGGAGGCCCTGGCGCCAGCCGGCGACCAGGCTCAGCAGCACTGAGGCAATGACCAGCAGCCCACCCGCCCAGACGGCGCGAGGGTTGATGGTGGTAGATGGCTGGGCAGGCTCACTGGCCTTGCCCGGCATCGCGTGTTGACTCATGTCGTACCCCCTTGTGTATTCAGCATGCTTGAAGCATTGATGCGGCAAGCCTAACGCGTCGCTTTATAGCTGTGAATGAATTTCCAGCACGCTTTTCATTCCCCGCAGGTATATGCCTGACATCACGCCCCGGGCGCCATCAGCATGACAGCCCCGAAGACGTCATCCTCTGAAACGACGGTGCCAGCAACAGAAACCCCCGCCATCCGGGAAGATGACGGGGGCCGATCGAGCAGCGTGGACGGACGACCTAGAGGAAGTTGCCCAGGCCGACGGCGCGACGCAGGCGCTCCATCATCGGTGCGGCCTCTTCGCGGGCCCGCTCGGCGCCACGCTTGAGGATCGCCTCGACATGCGCCGGGTCTTCCATCAGCTCGACGTAACGCTCGCGCGGCGCCTTGAGGTGATCATTCAGGTATTCGAACAGCTGGTTCTTGGCGTCGCCCCAGCCGATGCCGGCCGCGTACTGCTCACGCATGGCGGCGACTTCCGCCTCGGTGGCGAAGGCCGAATAGATCTGGAACAGCGAACAGGTATCCGGGTCCTTCGGCTCGCCCGGCTCCAGCGAGTTGGTCTTGATCTTGCGCACGCTCTTGAGCAACTGCTTCTCGGTGCCGAACAGCGGGATGGTGTTGTTGTAGCTCTTGGACATCTTGCGACCGTCGAGGCC
>NZ_CFDJES010000066.1:0-3061 GCF_983723665.1 Cobetia sp.
TGGATCCACAGATGGCTGAAGCCCTCGATGTCGCGCACGCAGTCCGGGTCATCGAAGGGTGGCAGCAGGTGCAGGATGGCGGTGGCGTGGCGCGCCAGCCCCGGCTGGCGGGGAATGCCGAACTTGTCCGGGTAGCAGCTTTCGATGATGCCCACAGGCTGCATGGCCTGTTGCCCCATCGCCGCGGCCTGCTCACGCAGATGTGGGGGCAGCAGCGGCAGGCGCCTGGCCAGTGCGGCGTCGCTCATCGGGCGCTCGGCCGTGACGGCGGTCGGGTGGGGGCTGGCGGGCTGATCGGAAGAGGACATGGCAAGACCGTGGCTGAGGCTGAAGTGATGATGGCACAGAATGTCGTGTGACATTCCAGGTCGCCATGATGCCATGCCCGTCGTCGCTCGGCATGACTGGTCTCACTGGGTCGGCTTGTGTAGTCTGCCGCGAGAGCAGCGCCGCATGGCGCTGAATCGTGATGCTGGCGACGGGGCGTGAATGCCCCGCGCGACTCTTGAGGGCAATTTTGATCATGTCAGACCCTATCGCCATTGCCGCTGCCGACGGCCTGCCGTCGACACTGGACCTCGACCGCCTAGCACTGGCGAGCCAACAGTTGATCGAGGCCGGTCAGGCGCTGGACGCTGCCGGGCAGGTACCGGCCACCGGTGGCAACTTCTCCTGTCGTCTCAGTGATCGCCTGATGGCGGTCACCGCCTCGGGCTGCCACAAGGGCCGCCTGACCAGTGGCGACATTCTGGTCAGCGATTTTGCCGTCAGGCTGCAGGGCACTTCCCGCAAGGCCTCTGACGAGGCGCGCCTGCATGGTCAGCTCTACGAAGACCTGCCCCACGCGCAGGCGATTCTGCATACCCACTCCAGGGCCGCCACCGTGCTGTCGCTGTGCCATGAGGGCGACACCCTGAGCCTGGAGGGTTTCGAGCTCAACAAGGCGCTGGAAGGCGTCAAGAGTCATGAGACGGCGGTACGTCTGGCCGTCTTCGACAATACTCAGGATATCGATGCGCTGGCGCTGGACGTGCGTGCCCGGCTGGCCGCCGATGCCGGTCTGCACGGCTACCTGATCCGCGGCCATGGCCTCTATACCTGGGCCAGCAGCATGACGGCCTGTCGCCGCCATGTCGAAGCGCTCGATTTCCTGATGGGTTGTGAACTGGAACTGAGGAGACAGCGATGAGCTTTCTGGCCATCTACGCCGAGCAGGACGCCTCGCGTCCGCAGTTGATCACCAATGATGGCGCGCAGATCGCCAGCGAACTCGAGGCCGAAGGTATTCGCTTCGAGCGCTGGACGGCGGGCTGCGAGATGAGTGATCCCACCGACCAGACGCAGGTGCTGGCGGCCTACGCCGACGATGTCGCGCGTCTCAAGTCCGAGAACGGCTTCGTCACCGCCGACGTGATCGGCCTGACGCCGGATCACCCTGACCGCGACGCCCTGCGCGGCAAGTTCCTCGATGAGCACCGCCACGCGGAGCACGAGGTGCGCTTCTTCGTGCGCGGCAGCGGCATCTTCTACCTGCATCTGGGCGAGCGCGTGCTGGCGGTCGGTTGCGAGAAGGATGACCTGATCGCCGTACCGGCCGGCACGCCGCACTGGTTCGACATGGGGCCGACGCCGGACTTCACCGCCATCCGCCTGTTCACCAATCCGGAAGGCTGGATCGCCAACTTCACCGACAATGACATCGCCGCCCGCTTCCCGCGTCATGAAGCGCTGGCCGAGCACTTTACCCAGACCGCAGCCCCGCATTCCCAGGAGTCCGCATGATTCGCGCCATCGTCACCGACATCGAGGGCACGACCGGCTCGATTCGCTTCGTGCATCAGGTGCTGTTCCCCTATGCGCGCGCCAATCTGGGCGATTTCGTGCGTGCCAACGCCGAGCGTGAGGACGTCGCCGAGCAGCTGACCGCCACCCGCGAGCTGGCCGAGGCGCCGAAAGCCGATCTCGAGGCCGTGATCGCCATTCTGGAAGGCTGGATCGACGCTGACCGCAAGGCCACGCCGCTCAAGGCGCTACAGGGCATGGTCTGGGCACAGGGCTACGCGGACGGTGACTTCACCGGCCATGTCTATCCCGATGCCGTGAAGGGATTGCGTAACTGGAAGGAACGCGGACTGTCCTTGTATGTCTACTCTTCAGGCTCCATCCAGGCCCAGAAGCTGCTGTTCGGGCATTCCGATGTCGGCGATCTGACTCCGCTGTTTGCCGGCTACTTCGACACCACCACGGGCCCCAAGCAGGAAGCCGAGAGCTATCGCCGCATCGCCGGTCAGCTGGGCATCCCGGGCGCGGAGATCCTGTTCCTGTCGGATGTCGTCGCCGAGCTGGACGCCGCCGCTGCCGCCGGCTTCCATACCTGGCAGCTGGTGCGGGAGCCGGACATGGTCACGGGAGATCACCCGCGGGCCAGCCGCTTCGATGAGGTGTCCTTCAGCGGCTGAGCAGGACGCTTCAGTGACAGGTGTCAGCCGTGAGCCTGTCAGATTTTCCATGAATACATCGTCCTCGTTCGAGGACACAAGGAGGACGAACGATTGCACAGCCAGACCGATAGCCGTGAAGTGGCCAGGGAGCGTGTTCATATCGTGGCGGCGCAGCCGCAGCATGCCGCGGATCAGGCCGAGGTGTTCTACCAGGCCGTCATGCAGGGCGCTGCCGGTCATTATGATCTGGCGCAGCGCCAGCAGTGGGCCGCGCGTGTCCCGCGCGACGCCGAACGCTGGGCCGCGCGTCAGCATCGCTTCGAGGTGCTGGTCGCGGAGCGTGATGGTCGCTGCATCGGCTTCTGCGAGTACGCCCCCGAATGGCCGCTGGCGCGCATCGAGATGCTTTACGTCTATCCGAGTCTGATGGGGCAGGGCATCGGCAGCCAGTTGCTGGCGGCGGCCGAGCGCGACCTGCGTGAGCGCAAGGTGCGCGTGATGAGTCTGGAGGCCAGCTTGACGCTGTCGCCGGGCCTGGCCCGCCGTGGCTGGCACAGCCTGGGGCTTGAGCACGTCAAGCGCGATGGCATCTGTCTCAAGCGCGAGCGCTTCGAGAAACG